>CANBWX010000065.1 GCA_947373225.1 Flavobacteriaceae bacterium
CAGAAGTCAATTCGTAATTCGTAATTTCAAATTCGTAATTAATTTAAAATGATCACACTAAAAGGCGATAACATTTACCTCCGAGCACTCGAACCCAATGATTTGGAGTTTGTTTATGCTATGGAAAACGACCAAAGCATTTGGGAAGTAAGCAATACGCAAACGCCTTATAGTCGGTTTTTGGTGAAACAATATCTGGAAAATGCCCATCAGGATATTTATGAAGCCAAACAATTGCGCTTGGCGATTTGTCAAGATGAAGATTTTCCCGCAATAGGATTAATCGATTTATTCGATTTTGACCCAAAGAATAATAGAGCCGGTGTTGGCATTGTAATTCAAGGAAACGAAAACAGAAACCAGAATATTGGTTCCGAAGCTTTGCAGCTTTTGATTAAATATTCTTTTCATCATTTGAATGTGCATCAATTATATGCAAATATTGGCACAGAAAATAAAGCTAGTATGGCACTTTTTACTAAATTTGGGTTTCAAATTATAGGAACCAAAAAAGACTGGAATTTGGTAAACGGAGTTTATAAAGACGAAGCCATTTTTCAATTAATATCAAAAAACATTTAACCGCAGATTCACAGATTTTTGCGTATTAATTTAAAAATCAATATTTTATAAATTTGAGAATCTGTGCAAATCTGTGTAATCTGTGGCAAAAAAACGAATTTTGTCCGCTAGGCGGACAATCATTAATCAATTTTAAAAATAATAGTTTTGAATTTAAAGAAAATTATAACAATAGGATCTGTCGTTTTAATATCGGCATTATTGATTTACGGATTTATTTTGGCGCGCCAAATCTTTTCGGATAATACAAAATTTTCCCAAAAGGAATTATACGTTTATGTACCTACAGGATCTAGTTACGATGAGGTGAAGAAAATCATAGAGCCTTTTGTCGCCAACATGGATCGTTTTGATTTGGTTGCCGAAAAAAGAAGCTATCCTGATAATGTTAAACCTGGACGTTTTTTATTCACCAAAGGAATGAATAGTTATGAGTTGGTAAAATCTTTGCGATTGAATGTTCCTGTAAATTTGGCTTTCAATAATCAAGAACGAATAGAAAATCTTGCGGGAAGAGTTGGTAATCAAATAGAAGCCGATAGTTTGTCGTTAATCAAATCGTTTAAAGATTCGATTTTTCTAAAAGAGAATGGTTTCAACGAAGAAAATATCTTGACATTGTTTATTCCGAATTCGTATGAAATTTATTGGAACACCTCTGCCGAAAAATTCCGTGATAAAATGATTAAAGAATATCGCAATTTTTGGAATAAAGACAGAATTGCAAAAGCGGCAAAACAAGGATTAACGCCAATTGAAGCAACAATTTTGGCTTCGATTGTACATAAAGAATCCGTTAAAAAAGATGAGCGTCCTCGAATTGCAGGTGCCTATTTAAACCGAATGAGATTGCAAATGCCGCTTCAGGCAGATCCAACTGTGATTTATGCGATTAAGAAGAATTCGAATGATTTTGACCAAGTTATCAAAAGAGTTTTTTATAAAGATTTACTCATCAAATCACCTTATAATACCTATGTTAATTTAGGACTTCCGCCAGGACCAGTTGCAATGCCAGATATTACGGCACTTGATGCAGTGTTAAATCCTGAAAAAAACGACTATATTTATTTTTGCGCTAGCGTAACGCATTTTGGTTATCATGAATTTGCTGCTACCTTTGAAGAGCATACAAAAAATGCCAGAAAATATTCGGAATGGATTAGTAAACAAGGTGTAAAAAGATAATTTTGAATTATAGAAAAGGACTTTGTATCGTTTTTCTAGTTGTTTTTCAAGCTGCTTTTGGACAAAGTTCAACGGATAGTTTTCTAAAGCCTTCGGATACATTAATAAAAATAAGGCAAAATACGGTAATCATTTCCGAATCAATTTTAGTTTCTGGAACTTTATTGGGTTTAAACCAACTTTGGTACGCCAATTATCCAAGATCTAATTTTCATTTTATAAATGATAATGCCGAATGGTTGCAGATGGATAAAGCGGGGCATCTTTTTTCGACCTATCAAATGGGAAGAGCAGGTTCTGAAATGATGAAATGGTCCGGTTCTAGTAAGCAAAATCAATTAATTTACGGAGCAGGTTTAGGACTTGCGTTTATGACTTCGGTTGAGGTTTTAGATGGGTTTTCGTCACAATGGGGCTTCTCTATTGGAGATATGGCTGCTAATGTTTCGGGAACGACTTTGTATGTTTCGCAAGAATTAATTTGGAATGAACAGCGAATTACCCCCAAGTTTTCGTTTCATTCGACCCAATATGCTGCAATGAGACCTGAAATTTTAGGTCATTCAATAATCGAACAAATTTTGAAAGATTATAACGGACAAACCTATTGGCTTTCGACCAATTTATATTCGTTTTCTAAAGGGTCTAAAATTCCAAAATGGCTTAATATTGCTATAGGTTATGGAGCCGAAGGAATGATTTCTGGAAATAACGGGAATAATACCTCACTTTTGACCCCAAAACCAGAAAGATTTAGACAATTTTACCTAAGTTTTGACGCAGATTTGACAAAAATCAGCACGAAAAATCATCTTTTGAAGACAATTTTTTCAATTTTTAATTCTGTGAAAATTCCAGCGCCAACGATTGAATACTCGGCTCACAGAGGATTGCAATTTCACACTTTGTATTTTTAGGCAAGTTTAACGGCTTGATTTTCAGCTTTATATTTTTTGTTGTATATTTGCACGTAGAAATTTCATAACGGGACAGCGTTTGAAGAAAAACAATTTATGATAAAGAAATGGTCGTTTTATACAAGTTTGACTATTATTATTGCTTTTTTAAGCTCAGGTTTTAAGCCTTTCGATTTAGATTCTAACCGCTGGTTTCTAGCATCAGACAAAGATGGAGCACAATACTTATATCCATCTCAAAAACAAAATGATTACATCGATTTGAATGTTCCTTTTACAGGAAAATTCTTTATTGGCTACAAAGAAGCAATTGGCTTCAAGGAATCTCAAGGACAATACAAAAAAATTAATACGATAGGTTGTATGGGTAAATACCAGTTTGGTATGGAAACATTACGATCTGTTGGAATAAATAATAGTTCTTTGTTTTTGAATAGTCCCAAAATACAGGAAAAAGCTTTTATTGCTCTTTTGGCAAAAAACAAATGGGAGTTGAAAGATGTAATCGAGAAATATGATGGAACTGTTTTAAATGGTGTCAAAATCACCGAATCTGGAATATTGGCTGCTGCGCATTTAGGGGGAGTAGGTTCTGTAAAAAAATATTTTAGAAGTAACGGAAAGCGCTATATCAAGGATAGTTACGGAACTTCAATTAGGAGTTATATTAAGTCATTTGGTGGCTATGATACTTCCTTTATAGTCGCAGATGGTGACGCAAATGTATATTAGATTAGTACTATAAAATTTAAAACCACACTAATCGGCGTGGTTTTTTTATGTTTACATTTTATGAATAATGAAAATAGTAGGGCGATTGTGTAAGTCGATCTTTGTTTTTTTCCAATCGGCAGCCCTCATTGTTTTTATGTATTCCGTTGGCAAAGTAATATCTGATGCAATACAAAGATGAGTTGAAGGATTTAAAGCTTGTAGAATATCCTCCAGCATTTTATTGTTTCTGAAAGGTGTTTCGATAAAAATCTGGGATTGATTTTTGTCTTGTGATACTTTTTCTAAATTTTTTATGGCTGTTTTTTTCTCCGCTTTATCAATTGGAATATAACCGTTAAAAGCAAAACTTTGTCCGTTCATTCCAGATGCCATAATCGCTAATAAAATAGAAGATGGACCAACTAATGGCACGACTTGAATTCCTTTTTCGTGTGCTAATTTTACGATAACTGCACCAGGATCAGCAACTCCGGGGCAACCAGCTTCGCTCATTAATCCTATGTTTTTGCCTTCTAAGCAAGCTTGAATCATCAGAATATGTTCCGAAACTTGAGTGTGTTTATTCAAAGAACTTAATCTTAATGTAGCTTGAACTTTTTCGGGATGAATGCTTTTTATGAATTTTCGAGCCGTTTTTTCATTCTCTACAATATAATCATCTATAAAGTCAATGGCTCTTTTTACAGTATGCGGCAAAACATCCATAGGATCTCCTTCGCCTAAAGTGGTTGGAATTAAGTATAATTTTCCTAGAAATGGGGTTGGTTTCATCAGTGTGTATTTATTCTTTGTAAGTCAAATTGAGCGTTTTTGCTTCTCATTGTCGGTAAAAATACATCAAATTTTATTAATTTTTTACGTAAGGTGAGTTATTATATTTTGTTTTGACAAAAATATAAGATACTGAAACAATTAAATAAATAGTATACCCTCAATTCGCGAATTGACGGATTCTTAAATTCTTATATTTCTGTATTTCAGTTGTTTAATAAATTCAGAAGGATTCATTTTTGTGTGAGCGACAAAGGTTCTAGTAAAGGTTTCTACACTATTATATCCTGCCGACTCCGATAATCCTTGTATGGAATATTTCAAAAAATCAGTTTTGTTTTCTAGTTTTTCGATTACATATTCCATCCGTAACTTATTTATATATTGTATGAAGGTGCAACCTTTTACTTCATTAACTACAATAGACAAATAGCGCGAATTGGTATTGAAAGTTGTCGCTAGAGTTTCAATAGTGTTGTTATTAAGAAATTCTAGGTTTTTTTCAAATGTTGTGAGAGAACTAGTAATATGCTTTACCACATTTTCATCTATTGCTGCCGTTGTCCTTTTTTTGCATTCAGGTTCATACAACTGGGGACTTATAATAACGTCTTTTGTTTTCTGGCTCTGTTTAGAAATAAATGCATCAAAAAGTTCTTTTTGTTTTAGCAGTTTCGTTTTATTTTGCTTCGTTTTTAAATAAAACAAAATGCCTAAACTAGAAACAATTAACAAAAGCAATAGGATAGTTACAATAGACTTTGTTTTATCACTTTTTAGAGATGTAATTATGGATTGTTTGTCTGCAACAACTTTTTGAATATCATAGGTTTTGGTAATTTTTGATGTGATGTATTTATAATCATCATTTAATACTTTATCTGCTTTAATAAACTGATCCGAGTAATAGATTACCTGTTTGTAATCTTGTTTCTTCTTATAATAGGCTATCAAATGCTCATAGGCAGGAATAATAATGGGGTAAATATCCTTTTTTGCGGTAAATATCGAATCTACTTTTTTGTAATAGGGTATAGCTTTTTCATCCAAATGTTGATCCCGATAGCATTCTCCAATAAAAAAACTATTCTCGGAATAGTTAGAAAAATCATCCAATTTTTGAATAGGTTTTAGTTGACTACTCAAATCTTGTATGGCTTTGTCATATTGTTTTAGTTTGTACTCATTTTTTCCTCTGTTAGAAATGAAGTACGTCAAATAAGGTTTCCATTCCGTCTTTTTTTTACAAGTCACAATCCCTTTGATTACATATTCATTAGCCGTTTTTATTTGATTGATTCTATTGTAATTTTCAGATAGGGCTAATAAATACCTTGGATAATCGAAAAATGTATTTGCTTTTGGGTGTTCCTCACATTCTTTAAAAATAGCAATGGCCTCTTGATAATCCCCTTGAGTGCTTTTTATGACCCCAATATTAAAATTAATACTTTCAGCTAATTCTATTGATTTGGTATCTTGATTGGCAATTAAATAATAATTAAGTGCTTCTTTTAATCTTTTTTGATCATAATAAATACTTGCTTTATTAAAATATAATTTGGCTAGATTATCTAAGTTTTCTTTTTTTGCCAACGAAATAGCCGAATCAGTATACTTTAAATTAATATCAAAATTCTTCGCTTCAATCCCCATCCAAATCCAGATAGTAATTATTTTATGATAATTATTTTCTTTTTGTGCCTTTACTAAATAAACTTTAGAATAGTATTGGGTTTCTTCCCCTTTTTTTGTTTTGTTTTCGATGATATTCGATAATTCATCATAGCTGTATTTTTTCAAGGAATCAGGCACGCTAGTAATTTGTTGCGCTATCATGTAGTGGCAACAAATCAAGAGCAAATAAAAGAGAGGTGTTTTAATTTTTAACATAGAAAATAAAGAAGTAAGAAATTACAGTCGCAAAGCTAGTCTATTGGAGGTTGATTTTATAACTTATTTCTGATAATTTATGGAAAAATAATTATAACAAAATCGTTTTTTTTTTTTTTGTTAAAATACTTTTAATCAATAATTTACAATATTAAAATTCTTCAATTCGTGAATTGATGTACGTCAATTCGCGAATTGAGGGTTATAACACTTGCACACGCTAAGTTGCTCCTATACATTTGCCTCAGAAACGAGAAACAATTTCTGGAGTGAGACGTCACCACAGCAATCAATCTTAATTCTAAAAAACAATAGGTCTATTGTGAGGACTAAAAGCTGTCTTGTAAACCTCATTAAAAAACAGAGCAATGCGGAAATGTACTAAAGCCGTAAAAAAGAAAGTGCCGTAACACGGTTACAAAACAAAATTAATAATATTCAAAAAACAGAAATTATGTTAGACATACAAAGCATTGGTTTAGTTGAGCTTAATGCTCAAGAAGTACAAGAAGTTGAGGGAGGGATGATGTTAGCCTGGGGTTGGTACGCAGGAGCTTTTGCACTTGGCTTTGCTGCAGGTAGCGCCATTGTATATGAATATTCTTAATTAGATTGTTAAACCTTAAATTAATTGATTATGCTTAATTTATCTGAATTAAATCTAGTTTCGCTAACATCTGCGGAATTAATTGAAATCGAAGGCGGTTTTTTACCTATCGTCTTGTTAGTTGTTTGCTTTGCTTTAGGAATGGCAACGGCGATGATGCTAAATTAATACACAAAAAGAGGTTGTTAAAATTTTATCAACCTCTTTTAAAATAGGTTTGATAAAAAGTGCAATATATAAATATTTCAAAAAAATAATCTTCAAAAGATTCAATTAAAAAATGTATAAATTAACATATAATATTACTATTAATAAACAATTTTTGGAACAAATATTGTTTATTAATGAAAGAATGCTGATTATATCTTTAAATAATAAATGGAGTGTTTTTCTTAAAGAAAGAAATAAATCTTATTTTATAGATATGGATAATAAAAGTTTATCATTGATAGATTATTCAAAATTTAAACTTCAAATGGAATCATTTTCAAAAGAATTTGGTACTATTGAAATTAGAAAAAAAGATAGCGAAGAGATTCTACATGGATATCCAATCAAAAAATATCAATTTACAAACGTACAAACTGTTCCAAGTTTAAACAGCGAAATTAAGTTTGTTACTGTTCCTAAATTTGATAAGACATCATATTTGGCGTATATTAATTTTGAAAAACAAAGTCAATTAATTGATATACCTCTTAAAATTAATGATTTGATAGTGAGTAATGTAACAGAATTGGTTTTTCTGCAAGGAAAGCAAACTCAAAAAACTGAATTAATTATAATCGAAAAATATGATTTTTCTAAAGAATTTTTAGAAATAAGTAATTATACATTGATAAATTAAAATATGTTCAAGTATTTTTAGAAAGCTCCTTGCATTTTGACAAAAAATACAGTGCCACAAAAAAGTCGCATAAATGTTAACATTAAATTACTCTTAAATGAAAGAAGTATTTATAAGCGCTAAAAAAGTTAATTTAATAGGTTTTGTCTTGATTTTACCAATAACGTTGTCAATGATAATTCCATTTTGGGCAAAATGGGGTAGTCATACCAGAGTTAGTTTGAAAATGATTAAAGCTTTATTATCTATTTTTGATAATAAGTTACTCGATACTTTAATTATTTTTTTTGCACCAACAGTATTGATTTTTATCGGAATTGTTATCCACGAATTGATTCACGGTTTTTTCATGGCTATTTTTTCTAAAAACGGAATAAAATCGGTAAAAATTGGCATGATTAAAAAATCTTTTGCACTTTATGCCCATTGTAACGAACCATTATTGGCAAAAAATATGTTGATTGTTTCTTTGGCTCCTTTTGTATTCCTTGGATTAATACCAACTGTCTATGCTTTCATATCCGGAAGTCTAATTGCATGTTTCATAGGGTTTTCAATGACAATAGGCGCAGTTGGAGATTTTATATATGCATATCTAATACTCAGAACAGGTTTAGGAAAAATGATACTTGACCATGATAGTGAAGTTGGTTTTAAAATAATATATTGATGTCTAATTCAATGATAGAGCAAAAAAAAAGAGTGAGTATTTACAGTGGTGGAAAACACGAATCATTAATTTTAAAAATTTTATTAGAGAGTTTTTCTATCCAAGTTTTTGAAGATACCTCTATGATGTCGGTCTTTAACCCTTGGGGAGTTTCTGTGGGTGATTTTAATGCAACAAAATTAAATGTCAAAGAAGAAAATTATTTAAAAGCAAAAAAAATAATTGATGATTATAACGCTGGTCTATATAAACTGTAATTGGATTTGTTTTTTCATCATTCTGCAAAGTTGTCAGAGGCTTCTACGATTAAGGAAGATGAAGATTTTGAACACATTTAGGCATAATTGTATCTTTTAAAGAATAAATTCTTTAAAAACCAATATTTTGAATTAGTAAGCAACTCATAAACTAGTAATAGTCATGAACTTTGGTTTTAACTTCCGTTTAATGAAATTTAAACGGAATTTTTTTTAACATCATCAAACAACAAAAATGCAATTTTCTCACGACCCTATCAACACTATCGAAAATCTTATATACAAGAACCTTTATTTTTATTAAATGTTTAATAGCCATTAATTTATAATATTTCAATGCCTCAATTCGCGAATTGAGGGTTATAACACTTGCACACGCCCAATTCCCCCTATACATTTGCTTCAGAAACGAGAAACAATTTCTAGAGTGAGACGTCATCCTAGTAATCTATCTCAATTCTAAAAAACAATAGATCTATTGTGAGGACTAAAAGCTGTCTTGCAAACCTCATTAAAAAAACAGAGCAATGCGGAAATGTACTAAAGCCGTAAAAAAGAAAGTGTCGTAACACGGTTACAAAACAAAATTAGTAAATTCAAAAAAATAGAAATTATGTTAGATATTCAAAACATAGGTTTAGTTGAGCTTAATGCTCAGGAAGTTCAAGAAGTTGATGGGGGGCATATTACTGTTGATGATGTAATAGAATTTGCGTACTGTGTTATAATGTGCCTTTGGTAAATAAATTAAAAACACATATTGTTTAAAAGCAATATGTGTTTGTTTTAAACAAAATAAAAAAAATGACAATTAAGGAAAAATTTATTTTTGTATTCAAAATTTATGGGTTTAATTTTCTTTCGATGATTGTTTTATCATCTATAAGTTTTCTTGTTTTTGGTAAGCAAACAAATAGAATTCCTATTAGTTTTGACAAACAAATCATAACAGTTTTTGGGGCATTAATTTTGGCTCCAATTTTAGAAGAACTAATTTTTCGATTAGTTTTGAATGATTTCTCTAAGATTAAAAACATAGTTTTTGCATCACTTTCTTTTTTTGCAGGAATGCTTTTCTCGTATTATAAAAATGATGGTTTAGATTCTAGATTTTTAGTGATTTTTACTTGGATAATAATAATTTGGAGTTGTTATTTTATTAATAAAAAAGTATCTATTTCCAAATTTAAAAAATATGAGACAATTTTAATATTTATTTCTTCTTTCTTATTTAGTATATCACATTTTGAAAATTATAATATGAGCAATGGAAATTATTCATTTATTATAAATTTTTTAATATTGTTTGTTTCAGGAATGTTAGTAGCAAAAGTAAGATTGAAAATAGGTGTTGTGTGGGGAATGTTTACTCATTTTTTAATCAATTTAGTTCCCTCAATAATTCTCCTTTTTGAACATTTTAATAAATAAAATTCGTATATAAACCATTTAAAAATAGATCGTTATGAAAATCAAAACAATGAATTTAATAGAACTTAATTCTATTGAAAAAATCGAAACTTACGGAGGATGTGCCTTTATTGATTGGTGTGTAAATACTTACAACACAATTAAAAATTGGAGTCAAGTTCTTTAAATAGTTAATTATTAAAAAAACCAATATTTTGAATTAGTAAGCAACTCATAAACTAGTAATAGTCAGTGAACTTTGGTTTTAACTTCCGTTTAATGAATTTTAAACGGAATTTTTTCACATCATTAAACAACAAAATGCAATTTTCTCAAGACCCTATCAACACCATCGAAAATGTTATATACAAGACCCTTTGTTTTTATTAAATGTTTAATAGCTATTAATTTATAATATTTCAATGCCTCAATTCGTGAATTGATGTACGTCAATTCGCGAATTGAGGGTTATAACACTTGCACACGCTAAGTTGCTCCTATACATTTGCCTCAGAAACAAGAAACAATTTCTAGAGTGAGACGTCACCACAGCAATCAATCTTAATTCTAAAAACATTAAATCTATTGTGAGGATAAGAGCTGTCTTGTAAACCTCATTAAAAAAACAGTGCAATGCGGAAATGTACTAAAGCCGTAAAAAAGAAAGTGCCGTAACACGGTTACAAAACAAAATTATTAATATTCAAAAAAACAGAAATTATGTTAGATATACAAAACATAGGTTTAGTAGAGCTGAATGCTCAGGAAGTAGTTACAATTGAAGGAGGAGGCTGGTTACAGTTCATTTGGAATAATATAATTGTAAGTGGAGCTAATGATCTTTTTAATACCACCAGTAATACTATTAGTGGTGTTGTTCATTTCTTGACACACGGATAGAAATATCTAAAATTATATTTTTTTAAACACGCATTGTATTATGATAATATAAACTCTTAATTCAATGCGTGTTTTATAATAATTCAAAATTAACATCTATGAAACTAAAAATAATATTTTTTCTAGTTCTATTTCCAATATTAAGCTATGCCCAAACCAAATATTATAATTTTAATGCTTATGAGGGTGAAAATTATATTTTCACCATGAATCAGAGTAATGATTTGAGTCTTAATTCACAACGTTTTATAGGAAGCTTACTTGTTGATGATAATAGCTTAAAATGGAAGAAAATAGGGTATCATACAGTTCAAGCTCTTTTTGATTTGTATGTAGGGCAGGCACTTACACACGAGGAAGGACATCGTTCTGTTTTGTCCGAATTAGGAATACATTCTATAGATGAGCCATTTCCGGATAAACAAGGAGTGTCAAAAGTGACGGGAGTTTCAGATGCTACATTAAAGAATTTGCGTGATACTGATTTGCCAAATTATATACGTTTGCATAATGGAGGGCTAGAATCCGATTATGGCTATTTAAAAAAATTAGATGCCGATTTCAATTTTAATGAAGAATCATATAATGTAATGTATTGGGATTATGTGATTAGAAAAGTTGGAGTTGGCCAATATTTTTTCTCATTACTTAGCCCTGGGAATTTTGGAATAAAGGAGCAAGACACTCCCGAATTGAAACGAGATATAGTAGGGCATGATATTTATGGGATGATACGTCACTTGCATAGACCCACTATGGAATTCTACCGCTATACCGAATGGGATAACTTAACAGCGGAAGAGAAAGCCTATGGTAAGCGTATGGGTATGATGTCATTACTAAATATTCTTAATCCAAATATTTTTAGAATTGACGGTTTTAATCTTGCAAATGATATAAAAGCCAATTTTTCTGTAAACTATTCATTAGCTCCTTTTGGTGATTTTACAGAGCAAAATGCGTACTTAACTATCAAAGATAAATACAAGATAAACCCTTATTTTAGGCAGTATTTTAACAAAAGTTATACTTTTCTTGCAGGAGGAATCAACCTTCACAATTACGCTTTTAATGATGATAAATTTTTGCTGAATTCATCGTTTGATTTTTGGCAACAGCCAAAAAATCAAGAGTTCAGGAGTAATATTGCCGAGTTTGGTCTTGGTTTAAAGTCAGAATTAGGAATCCGTTTTTCTAGTTGGAATAGTGGTGCAAAATCTGCTTATTTTAATATTGGAGCATCTTATAAAATGAATGGATTCATACCTGAAGCCCCCTCATTAAGAGAAGATTTCAGAATACATTTAGGGTTAATAGTATCTGTTAAAGATTAAACCCTTCAAAAACCATTTTGAATTAGTAAGCAACTCATAAACTAGTAATAGTCTGTGAATTTTGGTTTTAACTTCCGTTTAATAAATTTTAAACGGAATTTTTTTTAACATCATTAAACAACAAAATGCAATTTTCTCAAGACCCCATAAACACCCTTGAAAACCTTATCTACAAAAACAAAACCAAGAGTATTTCTATATACTTGGTGGTGGTTTTGGCAATTATAGCATTCTTGTTTTTATTGCCTGTAATCAAGGTAGATATTAGTAGCCAGAGTAGAGGAAGCATTCGTTCTAGTACCGATAATGTTCCCTTAATGAGCTTAGTGAGCGGCAAAGTAACGTATGTGAATCTTAAGAACAATAGGCTGGTACAAAAAGGCGATACACTAGTACAACTAACTCTAGAAAGTCTGCATACCGATCAAGCTACAAACCAGTCCTTAGCAAGTGATTTACAATCTCGAATTAGCGATTTATCGCAAGCAACAGCAGGTAATGGCAATGCGCTAAACACTCCCGAAATACAACAAGAATGGCAAACATATAGCAGTAAAAAGCGGGAACAGGAAAGTAAAATAGACCAAACCCAAATGAGTTATAACCGCAACAAATCCCTTTTTGACAAGGGTATTATTGCCCGAGCTGAGTTCGAAAAATACAGTTTTGATTATACTTTTGCTCAACAAGAATTGACTAGTTTAGTAAAAAGCCAGAAGAGCAGCTGGCAAAGCCAAAAGCGAGAGCTCGAAAATCAGCTAAAAAACCTCAATGGAACACTTCAAAAACTGGCAGTAGATTCTAAAAATTATGTGATTACGGCACCGCTTTCGGGTACAATTGAGAATTTTTCAGGTATTCAGGTGGGTTCGTTTCTGAATGCTTCACAGCCTATTGCCAACTTATCCGCAACTGACCAGTTAATTGTAGAAAGTACAGTTTCACCCAATGATATTGGGTTAATTCATAAGAACCAAAAGGTAAAATTCCAGATTGATGCTTTCAATTATAATCAATGGGGTTTACTTGAGGGCAAAGTAATAGATATTGACCACAATATTACGATCCAAGGAGATCAAGCCTTTTTTAAGGTAAGATGTGCTTTGGACTCGACAGTGATGAAACTAAAATCGGGTTATACAACCAAAGTATCAAAAGGAATGACACTCACTTCTAGATATGTCATAACAAGAAGAAGTTTGTTTGACTTATTGTTCGACAAGATGGACGATTGGCTCAACCCAAAAATAATTAGAAATTAGTAGTTAGAAATTAGTAATTGGCAAAATTGCTAATTTCTAATTCCCTAAGTTTTCTTTCAGTTTTTTGGTTATGGCAACCAAAAGTTTTAGTATTTCAAGACAATCATTAGACAATGAATCAAATTCCGTTTTTGTAATGTATTTAGTTTCAAATAATAGTTCAATCCAATATTGGGTTTCATTTGCTTCTTTTAGAGCTATATATAGCTTGTTAAGGAAATCTTTTCTGCTTTGGGCAAACTCGCTTTTTTTTATCAAAGCACCTATTGCTGTTCCGCTTCGAAGCATTTGTTTTGATAAAACAAATTCGTTTTTCTCGGCTTGTAAATACTTAAAAGTATTGATTATTCTAATTGCGAATTTTTTTGATTTTACGTGGATAAGATTATCGTTTTTCATAAAGAAATTAATTTGTGGTAAATCAAAATTAATAATTTCTAACTACTAATTTCTAATTATATAATGGCATCTATAAAAATAAAACAACATGATATTAAAGATTGTGGTGCTGCTTGTTTGGCATCTATTGGAAATCATTACGGGGTAAATCTCCCAATTGCTCGCATTCGTCAATATGCCAATACCGATAAACGAGGTACAAATGTTCTCGGAATTATTGAAGCCGCTGAAAAAATGGGTTTTACTGCCAAAGGCGTAAAAGGCGGTATTGATGCTATTGATAAAATTCCACTTCCTGCAATTGCTCACGTTATCGTGAAAGAACAATTGCATCATTATGTTGTAGTCTATAAAGTCGAAAAGTCAAAAGTCGAAAGTCAATCTAAAATTGTAGTGATGGATCCTGCTTTTGGCAAAATGGAAACCTATACTTTCGAAGAATTTCAAAAAATTTGGACAGGAGTTTTGATTCTTTTTGCTCAAAACGATGATTTCAGAATGTATAACGAAAAGGTCACTCCCATAAAACGCTTTTGGCATTTGGTGCAACCCCACAAAAACATTTTAATTCAAGCCTTGGTTGGTGCAATAATTTTCACCGTTTTAGGTTTGGCAATGTCCATCTATATTCAAAAAATAACTGATTATGTTTTGGTCGAAGGGAATAGAAAATTACTGAATTTGTTGAGCGTTTCGATGATTGTAATTATTGTTCTTCAAGCTTACATAGGTTCTAAGAAAAGTGTTTTTGTAATGAAAACAGGGCAATTAATAGATGCTAAATTGATTCTAGGCTATTACAAACATTTACTGCATTTGCCACAACAGTTTTTCGATACGATGCAAATAGGAGAAATTACTTCCCGAATAAATGATGCGGTAAAAATCCGTTCTTTTATTAACGAAGTTGCTATCGAAATGATAGTTAACGTCTTTATTGTTATTTTTTCTTTCACTTTGATGTTTACCTATTATTGGAAATTGGCTTTAGTTATTTTACTGGTTATACCGTTTTATGCAGCAATTTATTTTATGTTGAATAAATTCAACAAAAAAGTAGAAAGAACCATAATGGAAAATGCTTCCGAACTCGAAACACAGTTGGTAGAAAGTATTACACATATTCGCACCGTAAAAGAATTTGGAATAGAAGATTTTTCGAATCTAAAAACGGAAAACAGATTTGTAAAATTGCTATTCACGACTTACAAATCAGGATTAAATGGTATTTTTTCGGGAACTTCTACACAATTTTTGGCTTCCACATTCACGGTAATTCTAATGTGGATTGGTTCTGGTTATGTCATTGACAGAGCCATCACTCCAGGAGAATTGTTTTCGTTTTATGCTTTGATTGGTTATTTTACTTCTCCAGTTGCTTCTTTGATTGGGATGAATAAAACGGCTCAAAACGCTCTTATTGCGGCTGACAGGCTTTTTGAAATAATGGATTTAGATAGAGAAGAAACCGAAAATAAAGTCGAATTGCAAAGAGAAAATATTGGAGATATAAAATTTGAGAATGTATCCTTTCGTTATGGTTCTAGAACCGAAGTTTTTAAGCATTTTAACGCTATTTTCAAGAAAAATGAAACGACTGCAATTGTCGGAGAAAGCGGAAGTGGCAAAACAACTTTGATTTCGCTTTTGCAAAATTTATATCCAATAAAGGAAGGTAAAATATACATTGGTGATTATGATTCTCAATTTATTCATTATCAAAGCTTACGTAATTGTATCGGCGTAATTCCACAACAACTTAATTTATTTTCTGGAAA
>CANBWX010000066.1 GCA_947373225.1 Flavobacteriaceae bacterium
GATGGTTTAGGAAATTATTCTGGGAAATACGTTAAAAACGAATATTACACCGAAGGCGAAGCACCAGAACGCTCGATGGATGTGGAAATTGCCATCCAGTTAAAAGAAGAAAATAAAGCTTTCAAAGTAGAGAAATACGTGCACAGTTACCCACATTGCTGGAGAACCGACACACCCATTTTATATTATCCACTCGATTCTTGGTTTATCGAAATCACGAAAGTGCGTGATAGAATGTTCGAACTGAATGAAACCATCAACTGGAAACCAAAAGCAACCGGGGAAGGACGTTTCGGAAATTGGTTGAAAAACGCCAATGACTGGAACTTATCGCGTTCTCGTTTTTGGGGAATTCCGTTGCCAATTTGGAGAAACGAAGAAGGAACCGAAGAAATTTTGGTTGGTTCTGTCGAAGAATTATACAACGAAATTGAAAAAGCAATTGCGGCAGGTGTCCAAAAAGAAAATCCTTTCAAAGGTTTCGAAATTGGAAATATGGACGAATCCAACTATGATTTAATCGATTTACACAAAAATGTAGTTGACGAAATTACCTTGGTTTCTGCTTCTGGAAAACCGATGAAACGCGAATCCGATTTGATTGACGTTTGGTTCGATTCTGGTTCTATGCCTTATGCGCAATGGCATTATCCTTTTGAAAACAAAGACAAGATTGACGAAAACAAAGATTTTCCTGCTGATTTTATTGCCGAAGGAGTAGATCAAACACGTGGTTGGTTTTATACTTTACATGCTATCTCCACTTTGGTTTTTGACAAAGTAGCCTATAAAAATGTAGTTTCAAATGGTTTGGTTTTAGACAAAAACGGACAAAAAATGTCTAAACGTCTCGGGAATGCAGCCGATCCTTTCGAAACATTAAACGAATATGGTCCTGATGCAACGCGTTGGTACATGATTTCGAATGCGAATCCTTGGGACAATTTAAAATTCGATTTAGAGGGAATTGCTGAGGTTCGTCGTAAGTTCTTTGGTACCTTATACAACACCTATTCATTTTTTGCGTTGTATGCAAATATTGATAAATTCACTTATACTGAGGCTGAAATTCCGTTAAACGAAAGACCGGAAATCGATCAATGGATTATTTCGGAATTAAATACTTTGGTGAAAGTGGTTGATGATGCGTATGCGGATTATGAACCTACAAAAGCGGCTCGTGCCATTTCGGAATTTGTTCAGGAAAATTTGAGTAATTGGTATGTTCGTTTGTGCCGTCGTCGTTTTTGGAAAGGCGAATATGCAACGGATAAAATCGCGGCTTATCAAACCTTATACACCTGTTTATTGACCATAAGCAAGCTTGGTGCGCCAATCGCTCCGTTCTTTATGGATAAACTTTACAGAGATTTAACATTGGCAACACAGTCCGAAAAATTTGACTCAGTACATTTGGCAGAATTTCCAAAATATGTTGGAAACTTTGTTGATAAATCGTTGGAGAGCAAAATGCAGAAAGCACAGACTATTTCGTCACTTGTTTTATCGCTTCGAAAAAAGGAAATGATTAAGGTGCGTCAACCTTTGCAAAAGGTAATGATACCGGTGCTTGACGAGAATCAAAGAACCGAAATTGAAGCTATTTCTGACCTTATAAAAGCAGAAGTTAATGTAAAAGAAATCGTGCTTTTGGATGATGCTTCGGGAATTTTGGTAAAACAAATAAAACCGAATTTCAAAGCACTTGGACCAAGGTTCGGAAAAGATATTGGACTGATTTCTAAAGAGATACAATCTTTATCTCAAGAACAAATTAATCTATTGGAGCGTGAAGGAAGCCTATCGCTTGTTATTGCCGGAAATAGTATAAATTTATCCTTAGAAGATGTAGAGATTTCTTCGCAAGATATTGAAGGTTGGTTAGTCGCCAACTCTAACGGCATAACGGTTGCACTTGATATTACCATTTCTGAGGAATTGAAAGAAGAAGGAATTGCAAGAGAATTAGTTAACCGAATTCAGAACATAAGAAAAGATTCAGGATTTGAAGTTACTGACAAAATTAAAGTACATTTGCAAAAAAATTCCGTTTTGGAAAAAGCGGTGAAAGCAAATGAAGTTTATATTAAATCAGAAACCTTAACTGAAACCTTGGTTTTTGAAGAAAATATTAGCGACGGAACCGAAATAGAATTTGACGAGATAAAAACTAAAATAGCAATCACAAAATAATTAAAAAATGATAGACGAAGTAGCAAGATACTCAGACGCTGATTTAGCTGAGTTTAAAGAATTAATTATTAAAAAAATAAACAAAGCACAAGCCGATTTAGATTTAATCAAAAGTGCTTATATGAACGACTTAAATAACGGAACTGACGATACTTCGCCTACATTCAAAGCATTTGAAGAAGGAAGCGAAACGATGTCTAAGGAAGCCAATTCACAATTAGCAATTCGTCAGGAGAAGTTTATTCGTGATTTGAAAAATGCACTTTTCCGTGTAGAAAACAAAACATATGGTACTTGTAAAGTAACAGGGAAATTAATCAGCAAAGAACGATTGATGATTGTTCCTCACGCTACAATGAGCATTGAAGCAAAGAATCTGCAAAGATAATTTGCTAAATATAAAGCAATTAACGCTCCTTTAGGAGCGTTTTTTTTAGAAAAAAATAGTACTTTTGCGCATTAAAATTTATAAAATGAATTTAAGAAAAGCTTACCTGATCGTTTTTATCATCTTAGTTGTTGACCAACTTTCAAAAATATATATAAAAACTAATTTTGTTTATGGTGAAAGCGGACAAATAGACGTCACCAGTTGGTTTAAAATTTTATTGATAGAAAACGAAGGAATGGCATGGGGAACTGTTATTCCTGGACTTTATGGAAAATTGTTTCTTACTGTTTTTAGACTAGTTGCCGTTACAGGAATTGGATATTGGTTGTGGGATTCAACTGAAAGAAGACGTAGTTCTAATTACTTGATTGTTGCTATTTCTCTTATTCTTGCGGGTGCTTTTGGTAATATTATAGATTCTGTTTTTTATGGCGTAATATTCGATGATAGTTATGGTCATTTGGCTACTTTATTTACAAACAAACCTTATGGAACTTGGTTTTATGGAAAAGTAGTCGATATGTTGTACTTTCCTTTATTTGAAGGAAACTGGCCAGAATGGTTTCCTATTTGGGGTGGTCATCATTTCAAATTTTTTAATGCTATTTTCAATATTGCTGATATGTCTATTTCAACAGGTGTTGGAATTTTATTAGTTTTTAATAAAAAAGCATTTCATCATCATAATTAAGAATAGCTAAAACCAAGATGAGGTAATTTATTAATTGCTTTCTAAAAACTTCGAAAAATCTATAAATTAAACATTTACAAAATCCCATTCTAATCGTAGAATGGGATTTTTTTGTCTAAATTAATTATTTAAAAAAAAATAATATTTTTTTCATTGTTTCTATTTCTTCAAAAGTACTTTTGATTTTTTTTTGATGCAGGGTGTTTTATTAATACTTGACAATCAATTGGTTGTATTTTTTATTATTCATTTAACATTAAAATTAATATATTTTAAAATATTGGTAAATATTTTTAATTTATAGGTTAAAAAATAGTAATTCTAATTTAGAATCAATATAAGTTAAAAAAGTCTATTTTCGCCAAAAATTTTCATTTTTGATTAAGAAAAAACGAATCCCAAAATGACTTGATAAAACGTAATTTTTTTAAAATCCATATTTGATCTTTTGTTGTTTGTAGTTATAATTCTACATTGAATTAAAAAATACTCTACAAACAATTATTTTATTAACAAATATCTTTGTTAATAAACAAATCTGCTGATTTTTAAAATTATATCGTCTGCTAAAAATCGGATAGGCTATATAATTTCTGTTTTTAAGAACTTTAATATATAGTAATTACTTGTCTTTTTTGACAAGTTAAATAATAAGTATATAATGAATTATAAATTATTTTTAAAAAACATATCAGTCCTTTTATTATTTGCATTTTCAAATAATTACGGACAGTGTTCTTATAGCGGTACGCCGCTTACCTCAGCAAATGGTGCTGTCGCTTATACTTTTACAGTAAATAATTCCTTCCCAATTTCTGCTTCTTTTTCTGGGGTAAATACCGGACAATATGTATTTGTAAATGTTGTTCAAGGGTATAATTACACATTTTCTGTAAATGATGCTTTTACTGGTGCAGGAAATAATGAAAATTTAACTTTGTTTAAAGCAAGTGATAACTCTAGTTTAGGAACAGGTAGTTTTAGTATGGGAATCGCTGGAACATCATTTAGCTGGACGGCAACAATGTCTGGAGCAGTAAAAGTGCTTTTTTCGAAAAATTGCACCAATTCGAATGTTGCCAGCGGTACAATTAATGTGGCTTTAAATGCAATAGGAAACACTCTAGACACTGCTATTGTTGTGCCAAATGATCAATGGGTAGGCTATGTTTACAATTGGTTAACTTCGGACACATCAGCCCCTCCAGGAGGCTATCCTTCGCCTAGCAGTCCGTATCCTACTACCGCAAACCAACCTTTTATTCCAACTAATTATATGGGGTATTATACAATTGCAACTGCGGATATTCCAACTCAAAATTTTACAGGTGATTATGCAAATTTTCCTGTAAATTCAAACGGACTTCCTTTGGTAAATGTATATACCGATCAATTTGCTGTAAGATATAAATGCCATTCGACAAAAACGGGATGTTATATGGCGTCATTTACAGGGGATGATGGAGTAAGAATTTATGTTGACGGTGTAAAAATTGCCGATTACTGGAAAGAACAGGGGGCTACCACTTACCCCAATTTGCTTTTATATTTGAACGGAAATAGTGATATTGTTTTTGATTATTACGAAAATGGTGGAGCTAATAATAATAGTTTTAGCTTAACACCTTTTGACCCAACTACAAATACAGCTACTACAGCAAATACTGTTTTGTGTTCTGGCAATACAACTCTTTTAGATGGTTCTGCTTATTTAACAAATGGAGCAGTAAATCCTACCATATCCTACCAATGGCAGGTTTCTACTGATGGCACTAATTTTACTGATGTTTCTGGAGCAACAAGCGAAGATTACACACCTGCTGCAATAACTACTGCTACTTCTGTTGTGAAATATTATAGAAGAAAATTAGGAGCTAGTGCGGCAAATGCTTCATCTTGTGTTTGGTACACTAACATACTCAAAATTACAACATCAGCATATTCTACTATGAGTATTGGCTCACCAACGACTACTACTGCTACTAATATAAATTGTACTGGTTTCACTACAAATTGGAACGCTGTAAGCGGGGCAACAAGTTATAAATTAGATGTATCTACAAATTCTGGTTTTTCATCATTTGTTGCTGGTTATAATAATTTAGATGTTGGTTTAGTTACCGCATATCCTGTTACTGGATTAACACCTGGAACAACCTATTATTATAGAATAAGAGCTTATAATTTGTGCTCTGGTACTAGTGCTAATTCAAACACAATTACTGTTGCTATGGGAGCAGCAGCAGCAAATAAATGGACTGGGTCATGGTCAAATGGAACACCAACAGCGAATCAAAATATAGAATTTGCGGGTAATTATTCAGTTGTTACTGATGTTGTGGCTTGTTCTTGTACGGTAACTTCAGGGACTGTTACTATTCCTACAGGAAACACTTTAAAATTAGGTGGTATATTAACCGTTTCGGGAGGTTCTCTAACTTTTGAGAATAACGCCAGTTTGTTACAAACTGCATTTACTGGAGCTAATTCTGGAAATATAATATATAAACGACAAACTACTATAAATAGGAATACAGATTTCACCTATTGGTCTTCGCCAGTAGCAGGACAAACATTGTATAATACCTCACCATTAACTCTTACTGGTCAGTATTATTCGTTTAATTCAATTGCCAATAGTTGGAGTAGAGAAGCATCATCAAAAGTAATGGTTGCAGGAGTAGGCTATATTATTCGAGGATCAGAAACACATAAGGCACCTAATCCAGCAGCTACTGATCTTGCCGTTTTTAATGGGGTGCCAAATAACGGAACGATAAATGTTCCAATTGTGTTTACAGACCCTACAGGAACCTCTAATCTTATAGGTAATCCGTACCCATCAGCAATATATGCCGATAAATTTCTTGCTGCAAACAGTACTTATATAGACGGAACACTTTATTTCTGGACTCATAATACAGCTATTCAACTAGCAACTGCCATTGTTACACCAGCAACAGCAGGTACAGGTGCTTATGCTTATACATCAGACGATTACGCCTCTTATAACGGCGTTGGGGGCGTTAGTGCCATAAAAGCCACAAGCGGAGTTTCTGGAACTAATAATGCTAATATTCCTAGTGGAAAAATTGCAGCTGGAGATTCCTTTTTTACAACAGGAATATCGAATGGTAATGTAACATTTACTAACGATATGCGAGTAGATAATTCAGGAGTTACACTAGATAATTCTCAGTTTTTTAAAACTAGCAATACTAAAGCAAAAACGGCAAGTACAACAAGTATAGTTGAAAAAGACCGCATTTGGTTAGACTTGACCAACAGTAAAGGAGCTTTCAAGCAAACCCTTGTAGGTTATGTTACGGATGCAACCAATGGTTATGATTCCCGTTTTGACGGCGAGAGTTTAAATGGTAATGATTACATCGATTTTTATAGTGTAAACCTAAACAAAAATTTAACGATTCAAGGTCGTGCTTTACCATTCGATGAAAATGATACTGTCCCTTTGGGATTTAGTTCGACAATCGATGGAGATTTTAGCATAAATATTGATCAAGTTGACGGTTTACTTACCAATCAAACAGTGTTTCTTGAAGACAAGCTGACTAATACAATTACAGATTTGAAAAGTGGAAATTACACGTTTACTACCGTTGCAGGTACTTTCAACGACCGTTTGGTGTTACATTATACCAACAAAAATTTAGGAACGAATACTTTTATACCTAATGAAAACAAGGTTTTGGTTTCTGTTAAAAACAAACAAATAAAAGTAAACTCTTTTGCAGAAACAATAGATAAAGTAACGGTTTATGATTTATTGGGAAGACAAATTTATCAAAAAATTAATGTAAATAGCAACGAATTGTATATAGCTGATTTTGCTGTAAGTCATCAAGCTTTAGTAGTGAAAACAACATTGCAAAACGGAAAGACTGTATCTGATAAAATTATTTATTAAGACTTAATTCCTTTTATACAATCATACAAAGTTTCATTTATCTGTACGAATGCGACTTTCAAAATTAAAGCTTCTATCCTTCAAAGGCTAGAAGCTTTTTTTATTTTAAAAGATAAAAGAATTATTTTTCCTTTTACCAAAAACCATTAATGTATTTTATTGCTGAATTTCGGTCTCTTGCTAATTGCTCTTTTAGTAAGTCAACAGAACCGAATTTTTGTTCTGGGCGAAGATATTCAAGCAGGGAAACTTTTATTTTTTGGTCATACAAATCCGCATCAAAATTAAAATAATGAACTTCAATTGATAAATTTTCTCCAGCAACAGTTGGATTAAATCCAATATTCATCATTCCGAAAACAAGTTTTTGGTTGATGATACTTTTGACAACATAAACACCGTTTCGTGGAATTAGCTTGTAATTTTCTTGAATTTGTATGTTGGCAGTAGGAAACCCAATGGTTCTTCCTAATTGTTTTCCTCTGGTAATAATGCCTGTCAGAAAATAGTCGTAGCCAAGAAACTCATTGGACAAAGCCATATTTCCTTCATTTAAAGCAGTTCTGATTTTTGTAGAACTTATAGAAACATCGTTTATTTCTTGAACAGAAATTTGTTCTACTTCAAAATTATATTGTTTTCCAAAATTGATTAGATCATCAATATTTGCGGTACGATTTCGTCCGAATCGGTGATCGTGACCAATAATTATTTTTTGGATATGGAATTGTTCTACGAGAACAGTTTTTACAAATTCCTCGGCTGTTAATTCCGAAAATTTTTCGTCAAAAGGATGAATGACTAGGTTTTCTATTCCTATTTTTTCCAGCAATTCTATTTTTTCGTCAATGGTATTGAGTAATTTTACCTCTGATTTTCCCTTTAAAACCATTCGCGGATGTGGAAAAAAAGTAAGTACACAGCTTTCATATTTTCCGTTTTCAGTATTTTCAGTTAATTTTTCCAGGATTTTTCTGTGACCAACATGTACACCATCAAAAGTACCTAATGTAAGGATTGTTTTTTTGGTTGATTTAAAATCATTTATAGAATGAAACAGCTTCAAGGTAATTGTTTTAGAATGGGTCAAATTTAGCGTAATAATAAGATATAAAAAAGAGGATTGAAATAAATCAATCCTCTATGAATTTTATTTATTAAATTCTAATTCTTGATAAATTGCAAGGTTTTTTTTGCGTCATCTTTTGCAATAGTAATAAAGTAAATTCCATTACTCAAAGCAGAAGTGTTTACTGTTAAGTCTGGTTGAAATGAAACTTCTTTATGGTTAATGATTTGTCCAATGCTGTTATAAATAGTATAACTATTTGGTAAACCAAAATTACTGGGAATACTAATGTTTATAGTTCCTTTTGCTGGATTAGGGTAAAGATAAATATCGGAGGATGTCTCAAAAGCATTCACTCCTAGCGAATTGGTTGTAAAGGAGTAGCTTTGGCTTGAGCCAAAAGAGGCACCAGAAGTAACTGTTGTTAACCCATTGGTAGATTTAATGTCATAAAATCCGTCACCGGAAGAGCCAAGCCCAGTTCCACAGCAAATTCCGTCTCCAGATTTGTCATTGATTGTGAAAGTATAGCATTGGTTAGCAGGTAACGACCAATTTTCAGTTATCAATGTAGGAACAGCTGATATAGTTGTTGCATTTATATAAGTGTCAGTATAAGGACCGCCACTTTGCAGGATAGTACCAGAACTATTTTTCAAGTTCCAAGTGGTTTCGCTACCCCAATAATCTTGTTGTAATCTAAATATAAAATTCGTGAAAGGATAATTGGAAACAGCAGTAGGGATGACAAAAGTCCCCGTTGCTGAATTATTTGAAGATCGCTGGTCAGTAACTCCATTAGCTGTAGCAACGCTAATATTTATAGTTCCATTAGCTGTTGAATTTATAGTTATGCCAAATGTTGCCGATTGATTAATAGCCAAACTACCAGTCCAATTATAAACATTATTGACACCGCCATTGATTGTATAATTTAGTGTGGCTGCTGTTAAAGTTGTTGTACCTCTATTATAGATAATTACTTTTTGAATTGTCTGATTAGGAATAGCTCCACAAACTCCCATATCGCAGTTCGCTTCTAGCTTAATTTCGGCATCATTAGCATATAAAGTTACTGGAGTTGCTTTCGTAGAAGTTTTTAAAGTAGACCTTCTTGGGGAATTAGTCATAACTACAGCCATCCTCGAAGCTTGATTTTGTGTAAAAATATCCATGCATGCATCATCCGTATAATCCATGTAATTATCAATCATTTCATTAACAGGAGGAGTGTCACAGCTCAAAGGAATTGGAGATGGGCAGCCATAATTTGCAGCTTTACTCTTTGGAGTATCTGGACAATAATCATCGCCACAACCCGAAGTGACATCACCCCAAATATGTCTTAACCCAAGAAAATGCCCTACTTCATGTGTCATAGTTCTACCTTTATTGTATGTTGCATTCAACAAAAATGTGCCATCATTAGCGGCATTAGTTCCAAAAACATCATAATTAGAAACTACGCCGTCAGAATTTGCAGCGCCATTGGTTGTAGGGATACCCGCTAATGTAGATCCGTCGGGAAATTGTGCATAACCTAGAAGTGTATTGTCAGAAAAATTGACGCTCCACATATTCATGTATTGGGTTGGATCCCAAATTGTATTTGGCTTCACCGTTGAATCCATTTCTAAATCAGACCAAGAAGTCTGGCATAGACTTACCCGATCAATCCCGTTTGTAGGATTCCCGTTTGGGTCTTGTTGTGCCAATATAAATTGGATTTGAGTATTTGCTCCTACAGGATTTGTATTATAGCCAGGGGTTCCTATCAATTTGCTGTAATCTTGATTTAGTACCGTAATCTGTGATATCACCTGATTATCGGTAATATTTGGTGCGACACCTATTGCTTGACCATTATAAATTACGTGAACAACCACAGGAATTGTTATTACTGTTGTGCCAGTTTTAGAAGTACTTCGCATGGCGGCATATCGATTGACCAATGGAGTTACCCATGCTTCAAACTGAGTCTCCGTCATTCTTTTAGGATTTTTTTCTTGAAGATATTTTTCGTATTCGGTTGATGCACAACGTACGTATCCGTTTTGTGGATTAACACTTTCTGTCTTTATTTGTTTTCCAAATAAAGTTTTACTGCTTTGTTTTTGTTCTTGGCCGAATCCAATGCCAATTGTAAATAAACATATTAGAACAAAAAAATTATGGTTAGAATGGGGAATAGTTATCTTCATATTTTTCAGATTATTTTTCAAAGTTACTAATTTTACTAATTTTAAAATATAATTAATAAAATTTTAAGAGAATTAGATATAAGAGTAAGTATTTGTTTTAAAAAATTAAAAAACACCCCTTTTTTATTTTCCGTTAAAAGCCGTCATAGTATTTTCTAATCCAGCAGTTCCGAAGGATTTTATAACCTCAGAAGCTAATTCCAATCGTTCCGGAAGTTTTGTTTTTTCGTCTTCGTCCCAGTCTCCAAGCACATAATCTATTTGTTTTCCTTTTTTGAATTCGTCGCTAATGCCAAATCTAAATCGGGTATAATTTGTTGTGTTTAGCAACAAGTTGATGTTTTTTAATCCGTTATGACCGCCATCGCTGCCTTTGGGTTTAATGCGGATGGTTCCAAAGGATAGATTCAAATCATCGGCAATTACCATTATATTTTCAAGAGGTATATTTTCTTTATCCATCCAGAATTTCACGGCTTTTCCGCTCAAATTCATGTAAGTGTTGGGTTTCAGGAGCAAAAAAGTTCGTCCTTTAAATTTGAATTCGGCAAGTGAACCGAGTTTTACGGTTTCGAAGTTGATTCCTTCTTTTTTTGCCAAGAAGTCGACGATTTTAAAACCGATATTGTGTCTGGTGTTTACGTATTCGGCGCCAATGTTGCCCAATCCTACGATTAAAAATTTATTACTCACGCTTTTTATATTGTTTTTTTGGTGTTCATGAACCTCCGGTTTCATACAATTTGTAGGGTCTTCTGTTTTTGTTGATAAAAACAGCTTTGTCATCCATTTTATCATAGAGCAAAAGTAGTGTAATTGCACAATTATACCATTTTAGTTTAGATTTTACTGGAATAAATTTATTGTTTATTGTAATTTCGATGCAGGAGAAATCACATAAATTACTCCCGCTATGTGATTTCTCCTTCGTCGAGATGACAAATTTAAGAAGAGTGTTTGTTTGTAGCCCCGATGGCAGCGCAAATCCTCTCGATTTTTTTTTAGGGAGATTGAAGCGAACAGCGGGAGCAAAGGTTCTTTAAAGCAATAATCGTTCTGCTCCTAAAACAAAAAAAGCACCAGTTTTACAACTGATGCTATTTTGAATTTTTCGAAAAAAATTATTTTTTCTTTTTCCCTGCAGGAGCTTTTGCTGCTTTTGCTGCTTCTTGAGCTGCTTTCATAGCTGCACGAGAAATTCTTACTTGAGCTACAACAGTGTTGTCTGGGTGTATCAATTTGTAATTGTCAGAAGCAAGTTTCGTTACATACAATTTGTTACCCATTTGAAGTTCAGAGATGTTAGCTTCAATAAAATCAGGAAGATTTTTTGGTAATGCTTTTACTTTTAATCTACGTGTGTTCAAACGTAAATCTCCACCTAATAAAACTCCTGGAGATACACCGGTAATTTTTACAGGAACTTCCATAGTGATTTCTTTGTCATCAAATAATTGAAAGAAGTCAATATGTAAAATTTTGTCAGACACAGGGTGAACCTGAATGTCTTGTAAAACAGCATTGAATGATTTTCCTTCACCAAGTTCAATCACAACTGTGTGTGCGTTTGGAGTGTAAACCAAGGTTTTGAATGCTCTTTCATCTGCTGAAAAATGTACTGCTTGTTTTCCTCCGTATATCACGCAAGGAACCGCTCCAGCATTACGTAAGGCTTTAGTTGCTACTTTGCCCACGCTTTCTCTTTCTGATCCTTTAATTGTAATCGATTTCATTGTAAAAAAATATAGTTAATAAATAATTAATTAGTTGTTGGTTTGTGGTTGTTGGTTTTGACGATTGCTGTCAACTATTAACCATCAACGGGATTACATCAAAAATGTACCGCTTATCGAATTGTTGTGATGTACCATTTGCATTACTTCGGCAAAAAGTGGTGCACAACTCACAACTCTTATTTTGTTTGATTCTTTCTTTAACGGAATAGAATCGGTCACTATTAATTCGAGTAATTTCGAATTTTCTATTTTTTCGTAAGCATCTCCAGATAAAATAGCGTGGGTACAAATGGCTCTTACGCTCAATGCTCCTTTTTCTATCATTAAATCTGCGGCTTTCGCCAATGTGCCTCCGGTGTCAATCATGTCATCTACTAAGATTACATTTTTACCTTTTACTTCGCCAATCAATTCCATAGTGTCAATAATATTGGCTACTTTTCGTTGTTTGTAACAAATAACCACGTCTGATTCTAAAAATTTTGAATAGGCATAAGCTCTTTTAGAACCTCCCATGTCAGGCGATGCAATCGTCAATTTTTCTAGTTCCAAACTTTCTACATATGGCATAAATATTGTCGATGCAAAAAGGTGATCTACTGGTTTTTCGAAGAATCCTTGAATTTGATCTGCATGCAAATCCATTGTCATGATTCTTGTTGCGCCTGCTGTTTCTAGCAATTTAGCAACTAATTTAGCTCCAATTGGAACTCTTGCTTTGTCTTTTCGGTCTTGTCTTGCCCAACCAAAGTAAGGCATAACTGCGGTTATGTGTCTTGCCGATGCCCGTTTTGCAGCATCAATCATCAGTAACAATTCCATTAAATTGTCGGCATTTGGAAACGTCGAACAAACAATAAATACGCGTAAACCTCTTATTGACTCTTCAAAGGAAGGTTGAAATTCACCATCGCTATAATACGATGTTGTAACCTTACCTAGTGGAATTCCATATTCTTTGGAAATCTTCTCTGCAAGATAAACACTTTGTGAACACGCAAAAATTTTAGCTTCTGGCTCTAAGTGTGACATTTAATTTGTTGTTTTGTAGTTAGTTGCTATTTTTTCGTTTTACCGAGGTGCAAATTTAGGAATAAAATTGAACTGGGAAAGGAAAATTTCGAGTATTTTTAATTGAGAATTAAAATTATTTTTTACATTTGCACCGTGTTAAAGGAAAAGCGGGTTGCTTTATAGTAATTCCTTCTTTTATTGCGTTGAAATAACTGTTGTTATTTCATGTCTGCTAAGCCCGGATGGCGGAATTGGTAGACGCGCTGGTCTCAAACACCTGTGGGAAACCGTGCCGGTTCGACTCCGGCTCCGGGTACGTTAGCGGAAAAGCTGTCAGAAATGACGGCTTTTCCTTTTTTATAACTTTCCCAACCCTTGCTATTCCTAGTCAAAACACTGATTACTTCATTCACTTGAGTGGTTCGACAATCATCATTTCCGAAAATTAGTTTTTGTGTGAATAATGAACCAGCTAGTATTCTTTTTCCATCGTAATCACTGCTAATGAATAAATTGTCTAAGTTCATAAGTAGTTCCAGACCTGAATCAACATAAGATTTCATTGAATCCCTTTTGCTGCTACAAATTTCTATTTCGGTATTAACGTTCATTAGTTCTTTGTTTACACGGCTTACAATGTTATTAAATGTTTCGGGGGTTATTTCTTTATCTAGCATCATATCTTCTGCACCTTCAATTTTTGTTTTTAAATTCTTTTGACGTTCCACCAAATTTTTGAGATGATTTTTTGTATTACCATTGATTTCTGACTCTGAATTTATTAACACATCTGTAAATAGTTCTTTTACATTTGGATTAATCTGCAAACCTGATAATAAATCAGCTATTTTGTTATGGGCGTCCTCAACTGAAACACGTGTTTCACATTTGTTTCTACAATGATAATACGCATATTTTTTACTTCTTCCTTGGGATGTGCTTCCCGTAATTTGACCACCACAAACGTTGCAAATGAGAAAATCACGCATAGGAAATCCTAAGTTTTTATGACACGGTTTGATGCCGTACCATCTTTTGTTTTTGAAAACATCTTGAACTCTATAAAATGTTTCCAAATCAACTATTGCTTCATGTTTTGCATTAACTGTCATAGCAGATTCTTTTTTAAATTCTGGAACCTCAATTTTTCCTATGTACACAGTATTTTTTAACAATAAGCTAAACGCACTTTTTTCTAATTTCATACCAGCATCTTTCAGTCTTTTTCTTATCGTTTCGACTGGCTCGATGTTCATGGCTACTTCATCGAAAGCCATTTTGACTAAATGAGAATATTTATTTGGTTTTAACGTTGATTTTTTAAATTCATCTCGAAAATTATCATATCCGTATGGGGCTTTCCCTGTAAAATAACCCTCTTTTTTTGCTTGGTAAGTTCCATTTATTGTTCGACTGGAAATTTTATCTCTTTCAACCTCGCCAGCTGTCAGATATATGGATAGAACCATTTTATTATCCGAATTTGTCATATCCAAATATTGTTCGGATGCGTTGAGTTCTATCCCCATTTTGTCGAATTCCCGTATTACGGTTAAGGCTTGTTCGATGTTCCTTGAAAATCTATCCCATTTGACAAATAACACCTTGTGTACTTCTTTTTTATTTGCTTTGACATAAGATTTTAATTTAGACCATTCTGGGCGATTGAAATTTTTAGCAGAATGGTCTTCCTTATAAGAATCTAAAACATTATATCCCATCCTTTCACAATACCACTTTAAAGACTCTTCTTGGTATTTAAGGCTAAAGCCTTTTTGTGCTTGTTCATCCGTGCTTACACGACTATATATTATTACGTTTATTTTTGAATTCTCCATTTTTTTTATTTTTTATTAATTTGTTTATGGCATAATTCTGCCAATTTATACAGTACATTTCGGATTAATTCTATTTCTTCATCCTTATATTGTACCCCGTTTTTATTTAATTTTTTTTTACAATCAGTTATACTTAACACTTTGTATCGCAGTCGTCATTTTCCTATTTGTTATTTTGACGGTGGAGTTTGTATCGTTAT
>CANBWX010000067.1 GCA_947373225.1 Flavobacteriaceae bacterium
TTAAAACTAGAATGATATAGATAAATGAGAGGAGAAAGTTATAAAGTCGAATACTTAAATGATTGAGAACGAAAAAATGACTCAAATAGAAAAATATAATTCCTGTTTTTAACACTTTTAAGATTCTGACTAAATATTTAAAAAAGAAGAGCTAAATTAAATTCTTATTATTAAATCATGACAAGATTGCTTTTCTATATATTTACATTCTTTATTGTTAAATAATCAATAGTATTTTAAAAAGACACTTTGTTTCAGGAATAAATAATTTCAACTATTTTTGATATTATTTTTTAAATCAACTATTTTAATAAGAAACCCAATGCTAAGAAAACTTAGTTATATAATTCTGCTTAGTTATTTACTTTTATTATGTTCTTGTAATACTCGCTCCAAGAATCCACATACTATTTCAATTGGATTCTCTCAAAGTATACCTGAAAGTGATATCTGGAGAAAATCTATGGATCATGCTATGGAAGTTGAGGCGTCACTACATCCAGAGGTTAAGTTAACAATTTCTATTACAGATCGCAATGTAAAAAAACAGATTGAAGATGTGGATAAAATGATTGAGCAAGGTATGGATGTAATAATAATTGCACCATATGAATCCGATTCAATAATTCCTGTTATTGAAAAAGCTAATATCAAAGGTATTCCAGTCATTATTGTTGATAGAAAAGTAAACACCTCTAATTATACTGCATTTCTTGGGGCTGATAATGTTGAGGTAGGCAAGATTGCAGGTAAGCAAATAGTTTCATTATCCAAAGCTCATGCTAATGTGGTTGAAATTAGAGCAGAATCTATTACTTCTCCAGGTATTGAAAGAAGTTCTGGTTTTAAACAAATCACTAGTCAATATCCAAATATAAAAACAGTAAGTATTGATTGTGATGATTTTGAATCTCCAAACAGTAAGTATGTCAAAATTTTAGATAGTTTGCCCAAAGTTGATTATGTATTTGCATTTAATGACATTATAGCCTATCATGCATGGAAAATTTCTAAAAAGAAAAGACCTAATAATAAAATAAAATTTATTGGAATTGATGGTCTCAATGGCCCAAACGGAGGGGTTCAACTTGTTAAAGAGGGTGTTTTAGAGGGCACAATATTATATCCTACAGGTGGTGCAGAAGCAATCAAATTAGCATTAAGAATAATCAATAAAGAAATAGTTCCTAAAAACAATAAGCTTAGTACTACTTTAATTGATTCTCTTAATGCTGATATTATGAGCAGTCAGTTTGACAAAATATCGTTGCAGCAATCAGATATTGAAAAGCAACAATCTTTTATTAGAGATCAGGATGAAAAATATAGTAGTCAGAGTAGTCTCTTAAAGATTTCAATTACGTTGAGTATATTGTTATTTTCTTTGGCTGTTTATAGTATATATTCACGTATAACAATAAGTAGGAAAAAGAAAGAACTTGAAAAAACGAATGAGAAGATTATTAGTCAAAGAAATGAAATCGAAAAATTTGCTGAGGAACTCAAGCAAAGCAATGATGCAAGACTTAATTTTTTTACGGGCTTGTCACATGAATTTAAAACACCATTAACATTAATATTAAGTTCAATTGAATCTTTGGGGACTGAATTTAAAAATAAAGGAATTTCAGCGAATAAAGAGATTAATCTAATGTATAATAACTCTCGAAGGTTACTTCGCTTAATTAATCAGTTATTAGACTTCAGGAAAATTGAAGATCATAAATTTGTTTTGAGAGCATCAAAAACGAATATTTTAGATTTTTCAAAAAGTATCATTGGTGATTTTGTCCGGGAAGCAAAGAAAAAAAATATTGATTTTTCGTTCACAACAAATAACCCGGAACTAGAAATCTATATAGATCGGAATCTAATGGATAAAGTCTATTTTAATTTGTTATCAAATTCATTTAAATTCACTCCTGAAAAGGGTAAAATTTCGATTGCAATAAAAGAAGATAAATCCAGTAATATAGTTAAAATTTGCTTTAAAGATTCAGGTATTGGGATTCCTGAAAATGAATTGAATGAAGTTTTTAAAGCTTTTTATCAAGGTTCAAATAATTACAGAAATAGTTCTGGAATTGGATTAAATCTATCGAAAAGTTTTGTCGAGTTACATAAAGGTAGAATAGAAATTAATTCAAAAAACGGTACTGAATTTATAATTATTCTACAATTAGGAAAAGAACATTTAGAGGAGAAATCAATAATAAAGGAATCAGTTTTAGAGTTGGTTCATGAGACAGATCATTTAGACTTAGAGATTATTCAAAATAAAGAATCAAAAAATAATGAAGATAAATACATTGTTCTTTATATTGAGGATAATGAGGAACTTTTAGATTTTGTGTCTCATAAACTTTCTTTAGACTATATGGTATATACTTCGGATGGTACAAATGCTATTGAACGTATTCTGGAAATTATACCAGATATTATTATTTGCGATTTAAATTTACCAAATAAAAATGGGTTTCAAATTTCTGAGACAATTAAAAAAGATTTGAGAACTTCTCATATTCCTATAATTATATTAACAGCATCGGATGATCAGGAATCTTATATTAAAGCCCTTGACCTTGGTGCAGATATTTTTTTAACAAAACCATTTGATTTAAAAGTTTTGAAACAGTCTATAAAGACATTGCTTTTTAATAGAGAAAAGTTGCGTTTTTATTATTCTAGTAATATTGTAAATATTGTAAATAATCAGGAGATAAGTTTTGGTGTTTTTGAACAGGATTTTTTAAGAAAACTAAATGAACACATAGAACAAAATTTCCATAATTCAGATTATTCAGTTGAAGATTTAGCAAAAAAATTAAATATTTCCCGAGTTCAATTGTATAGAAAAGTTAAAGCAATATTAGGCATTGGTGTGAGCGATCATATTAACAATATAAGATTAGAAAAGGCTAAAGAGCTTTTATTAAATTCCAGACAAAATATATCGGAAATAGCTTATGGCGTAGGTTTTTCATCTCCATATTATTTCTCTAATGTCTTTAAGAATAAATATGGAGTATCGCCCAAAGATTTTAGAGCTCAAATTTAATTGAAAGGCTCTTTTATAATATAAAACATGATATAGAATTTTATTTCGAACTACATAATACTAATTTTACGAATTGTGATTTTTTAGACCCCAAAAAAACATCGATATTAATTCAAAAAAACCATAAAAAATTTTAATTTTTTATGGTTTTTTTGAATTAATAAATGCTACTAATATCAATTGATTCTATTTTGTAATTTAAATAATAATTATTTTATGATAATTTAATAATTTATTTATGTTTAATTTTTAAGATATGTTTTTATGGAATAAATAAATGCGATATTATGAATTAACAATGTATCAAATTTTTAAAAAATGTAACAATAATTCAATTTTCGAATTTATTATAATATTCATAGTTCTGACAATGAGTATTTTACGATTATTTTTATTTCCCCTCTTTTTAATTAAACATTTGAAACAAATTTTTCATCGTGTTTTTCATTCTAAAAGTAAGTTTGACAAAATCAAATTAACTAAAACCAATTGAAAAATTATGGAAAAAACAAATTTATTGAAAAAACGTACCAGACTGAATTTAGCATTTCTGGTTAGTTTATTTTCAATGATGGTATCTGCTCAACAAATAAAAGTTAGTGGAGTTGTTAAATCAGACACAGGTATGTCGATACCAGGTGTAACAATCATTGAAAAAGGAACAAAAAATGGTACTAACACAGATTTTGATGGAAAGTATACCATCTTGGTTAGCTCAAAAGCAACTCTGATCTTTAGCTCTATTGGTATGTCAAGCCAAGAAAAAAGCGTTAATGGACAAACTACCGTTAATGTAGCTTTAAAAGAATCGGCAACTGGGCTTAATGAAGTTGTTGTAACAGGTTATCAGACCCAAAAGAAAGCAGATTTAACGGGAGCTGTAACTGTTATAAAAATGTCTGATATAAAAGAATCTACTTCTGGAAACGTTTTGCAAGCACTTCAAGGGAAAGTTCCCGGAGTTCTTATTACAACAAATGGAGATCCTGGCGCTGGCGCTACGGTTCGTATTAGAGGGGGTAGTACTTTGGTTTCGGGCAGTAATGATCCTTTATATGTAATTGATGGTGTACCTACAACAGGAGGAATTGAGCTTTTAAATCCAAACGATATTGAATCTATGCAGGTTTTGAAAGACGCATCTTCTTCAAGTATATATGGCTCTAGAGCGAGTAATGGTGTGATTTTAATCACGACTAAAAAAGGTAAAAAAGGAGAAAGCAAAATAGAGTTTTCAGACTACTTATCTGTTCAAAATTATACCACAAAACTTAATGTATTAAATACTTATCAAAGAGGTTTGGTAAATTGGCAAGCTTCAGTAAATGACGGTTTAACTCCTACATCTCCAGTTTATAATTATCAATGGCATGCTGGAGCTAATGGAACTCCAATTTTAGATAAAATATTACTTCCAGAATATATTGATCCTGCGCATACTATGCGTCCTGCGGATACAAAATGGTTCGATCAAGTTTCTCAAAAAGGTATTATTAGATCCTATAATTTGAATTTCTCTAATGGAAATGAAAAAGGAAATTCAATGATTTCGTTAAACTATTTTGATCATGATGGAATTATCAAAGAATCTAATGCTAAAAAGATAATTGCTCGTATTAATACAGATTATAATTTCTTAGATAATAAACTAAAAATCGGAGAAAATTTAAGTGTTTCATACATAAACAATACTTTAATTCCTGTTTCAGATGTTATGTATTTGTCATTAGTTCAACAACCTGTTGTACCAGTTTATTCTGTTGACGGAGGTTGGGGAGGTCCATCTCCAGGGATGACAGACAGACATAATCCAGTTCGATTAATTGAAGACAATAAGCAGAATGTTGCAAAAACAGCAAGAGTGTTTGGGAATGTGTTTGCGGATCTTCAAATAGTTAAAGGATTAAATTTTAGGACTAATTACGGGGTTGATTATACTGAAAATTATACTAGAGCAATGGATTATAGCTATGCATCCGGGTTTTTGATTAGCGATATTAATCGGGTTACTACTTCTCAATCACATAATATAGCTTGGACGTGGTCAAATACACTTGATTATAAATTAGAAAAAGGGAAACATTCTGCTGATATTATTGTTGGTACTGAAGCGATGCAAGCAAAATATGAATCTTTTTATGCAAGCAAAGAAGGCTTTGTTATACAAGACCCGAATTATATGTTCTTAGATGCTGGAACAAAAAATCCTTTGAATGGTGGTAGTGGTGCTGGTAATTCGCTTTTCTCTTATTTTAGTAAAGTTAATTACGCATTCAATAAAAAATATTTAGCCACAGCGACTGTACGTAGAGACGGTTCTTCAAGATTTGGTAAGGATAATTTATACGGAACATTCCCTGCATTTTCTGGGGGTTGGAGATTAAGTGAAGAGAATTTTGTTAAGAAATCTTTGCCTATTATTAATGATCTTAAGCTTAGAGGTGGATGGGGTATTACTGGGAATCAAGAAATCAGTAATCAGGCTATCTATTCCATTTACAATTCAAATTATGGATCTGATCCAACATGGGGATTCGATTCCGGAACTGCTTACAATATTTCAGGACATCAAACAGGATCACTTCCTTCTGGTTATGTAAAAATTAACGATGGAAATGCAACACTAAAATGGGAACAAGCTTCTCAAACAAATGTTGGTATCGATTTTGGATTATTTGATCAATCATTATATGGTAGTTTTGATTATTTCAAAAAGAATACCAAAGATATCTTAATTCAACCTCCTTATTTGGCTGTAAAAGGAGATGGAGGAAATCAATGGGAAAATGGAGCAACTCTTCAAAACAATGGATGGGAATTTTTAATTGGATACAATAAAAAATTATCAAATGGTCTAGAAATTAATTTAGCAGTTAATGCTTCTTCCTATAAAAGATTAGTTACTTCCTTACCAGAATCTGTTTTAACTGGTTATCCGGGAGATCCAGCTAACGGAAAAAGTATTGTAGGTCACTCTGATCTTGCAATGTTTGGATATGTAGTGGACGGTATTTTTAAAAACCAAGATGAAGTTGATAAAAGTGCCGCTCAAAACGGGAAAGGTATTGGAAGACTTCGTTATAAAGATATTGGTGGTCTTGATGCTAATGGAAAATATGTTAATAAGCCAGACGGTGTTATTAATGATTTAGATAGAACCTGGATAGGAGATTCAAACCCTAAATATGAAATGGGTTACAATTTAACTTTCAAGTATAAAGGATTTGATTTGAATGTTTTCTTCCAAGGGATAATGAATGTAGATGTTTATAACCAATACAAAGCATTAACAGATTTCACATCTATTGTGACAGGAGGAAATTATGGATCAAGAACCCTTAATGCATGGTCTCCAAGCAATCCAAATTCTACTATTCCTAGTTTAACATTAACAGACACTAATAATGAGGCTAGATTTTCTACTTATTTTATAGAAAATGGGTCTTATTTAAAATTAAGAAATTTGAGGTTAGGTTATAATATTCCAACAAAAGTCATTGAAAAGTTAAAATTAAAATCAGCACGATTTTACCTTCAAGGACAAAACTTGTTAACCCTTAAATCGAATGGTTTTACAGGTGTAGATCCAGAATCTCCTGGCTCTGCTTACCCAAATCCAGCTACTTATACAATTGGAGTGAATTTAACATTATAGAAAAAAAACATGAAAACATTTTTAAAAATAACATCGATTACTATGTTGATGCTCGCTGCAGGACTTCAGTATTCCTGTTCCAATGAATTTCTTGATATGAAACCAAAAAGTATTATCAGTGGAAGTCAACTTGTAACTCCTGAAAATTCTGAAGGCATGGTAATTTCGGCTTATTCAGAATTAGGGAATGATCATTATACAGCACCAAATTCATTATGGCCTTATGCAGATATTACAAGTGGAGACGCCTATAAAGGTGGTGGAGGAACGGGAGATATACAGGAGTATAATGCAATGGAATTATTTGATTTTAACACGACTAACAATGGTTTAATAGATCAAAAATGGTTTCGTCTTTACGTAGGAATTGGTAGAGCAAATGAAGCCCTTAAAGTGATTAATCAACTTTCTCTTGAATCCTATCCTCTAAAAGTACAAAGACAAGCAGAAATGAGATTCATTAGAGCCCATCATTATTTTGTTCTAAAAACCATGTTTAAGTTCATGCCGTGGATAGATGAAACCATAAGTGGAGATCAATATAGTAAAATTTCTAATAAAGAATTTACCGATCAACAACTATGGGACAAAATTGCGGCTGAATTTAAGTATGCAGCAGATAATTTACCAGATACACAAGCAGATAAAGGAAGACCTAGCAAATTTGCAGCTATAGCCTATTTAGCTAAAACAAAATTATATCAGGCTTACCAACAAAATGATGCAAATACTGTAACGAGTATCGATAATGCTAAATTACAAGAAGTTGTAACGTTAGTTGATCAGGTAATTGCTTCAGGTCAATTCTCTTTATTTTCAGATTTTGGACAAAACTTTTTGCAACCATATGATGCAACTGGTAAAGAATCTGTATTTGCAATTCAAAGATCCATAGGTGATGGAACTCCAAAGGGAAGACTAGATTGGGGTAATGCACTAAATTATCCAATGAATCCAGAATATGGATGTTGTAATTTTCACTTGCCCTCTCAAAATCTTGTTAATTCATTTAAAACAGATGCTAATGGAATACCACAATTTGACGCTTTTAACAATTCGGATGTGAAAGAAGTTGCAGATTTTAACACTAATACTTTTGATGTTAGATTGGATCACACTGTTGCAATTCCAGGTCATCCTTGGAAATATGACCCGAGTTTTATTTTTCAAAAAAATTGGGATAGAGCAATTGATATATATGGATTCTTTGCCTCTTTAAAAGAAAATCAACATTATAAATGTGCTTGTTTTGCAAAAGTACCTCCTTTTATGGCAAGTTCAAAAAACACGGATATCATTCGTTATGCCGATGTTTTATTGTGGAAAGCGGAAGCATTAATTGATTTGGGCAGAGAAAATGATGCATTACCTATTATCAATCAAATTAGACAAAGAGCGATTAATAGTAATGGTATGCTAAAAGACATAAATGGTAATTATGTTTCTAATTATAAAATGGATATATACAAACCAGGTGTTAATTGTACATGGGATAATCAATTTGCCTTCAAAGCTTTACAATGGGAGAGACGTTTAGAGTTTGCAATGGAAGGTGTTAGATTCTTTGATTTAGTTCGTTGGGGAATTGCCGCAGAATATATAAACAATTACTTCTCAGTAGAGTCTACAAAAAGACAATATTTAACGGTTGGTAAGTTTACAAAAGGGAAACATGAATATTTTCCAATACCTCAAAATCAAATTAATTTCAGTAATGGATTATACAAACAAAATAACGGTTGGTAATTTATAATTATAAAAAAGTAAAGATGAAAAAACATTTAATAAATATTCTGATAATGTCAATTCTGGCTTTGATGAATTATTCTTGTCAGACTGATTATGTTACAAACTTGGATCTAAATAAGCCAGTAACAATAACTAAATTTTCTGTTGGAACCGTTGATGGAATCATAAATGAAAAGACTAAAACCATCAAAATAATTGTGCCTGACGGAACTGATGTAACAAAAATTAACCCTGTTGTTGTATTGCCACAAGGAGCTGTGATGACTCCAGCAATTACCTCTAATATGGATTTTACAGCTCCTATTGAGTTCACGATTGTTAACGGAGACGTGTATTCTAAATATACAATTAGCGTTACGGAACAGTTTTTTATTGGATTTTTAGGAACAGCACCTACTGTTGATGGAATAACTGACGACGATGAAAAAGCTGCTGCAGCTTGGTTTCTTAAAAACTATGAAAACGGAGAATATGTTAGTTTTGATGACATCAAAAGTGGTAAAGTTGATGTTAATAAATACCGTGTATTATGGTGGTATTATGATACTAGCAAAGATTTGCCTGCTATAGCTGAAGATCCTGTTGTTTTGAATAGTATTAATACTTTTTATAAAAACGGAAAAAACGTATTGCTAAACGGTTATGCTTGCAGTTATTTTTGGGATTTGGGAAGAATGCAAACAAATTATCCAAGAGGTATTGATACTGGTGCTGGTTTTGACAATCCTGATACATGGGGTATTGGGGCTAATATTGGTAGTCATGATATGACTAGCCATCCTATATATAACGGAATTACTTTCAATATTGATGGAGATGGATACCACTGGGTTCCTGTAATTGGGCCAGGTTGGAAAGAAAACCATAATTATGTAATTGTTGATATACCAAATGCTATAAATCTATTGCCAAATAATAATGAAGCTGCATACAATGCATTTACAACAGCAAATAAAATAAAATGGTTAGGAGTATGGTCCGGAATTAGAGATTATTACATGGCAGGAGTTATGGAATTATCTCCGACAACTACTTATAAAGGGAAAGCCATATTCATAGGTATTGGAGGGTTTGAATTTAATCAAAATGCAAGTGGAACAATAAATCCAAGTGGCGTTAATATATTTCAATCCAATATTAATAAAATGACAAAAAACGCATTAGATTATTTGTCAATAAAAAATTAATTAAGGAAAAGCAGGGATTTCTTAAGTCCCTGCTTTTTATAAATTTTACATCTATGAAACTCAATATAATAATACTTAGTTTTTTTTCAATACTACTTTCTTCTTGTAGTTCGGGAAAAAATGACCAAGTTGTTGATCCAAACAGTTTGAATTTTCATAATTACAGACCATCCTATCATTATTCGCCAGCTAAAAATTGGATGAATGATCCAAATGGTATGGTTTATTATGATGGATTATATCATCTTTTCTATCAATATTATCCAGGCGGAACCACATGGGGACCAATGAACTGGGGACATGCGGTGAGCAAGGATTTATTTACATGGGAAGATAAAAGTATTGCTCTATCTCCTGATGATTTGGGATATATTTTTTCTGGATCTGCAGTTGATGATAAAAATAATTCTACGGGTTTTAAAAGCAATAATAACGATGCATTGGTCGCTATTTTTACGCACCATCAAAATATTACTGGACTTCAGCAACAAAGTATTGCTTACAGTATTGATAAAGGAAATACCTGGGTTAAATACAATCAAAATCCAGTTTTACAAAATCCAGGAATTAAAGATTTTAGAGACCCTAAAGTTTTTTGGAATGCTACTTCAGGAAAATGGAATATGGTTTTGGCTGCAGCAGACAGAATTAAAATATATTCCTCAACAGATCTTAAAGATTGGATATTCGAAAGTGATTTTGGTCAAAATCAAGGAAACCATGGGGGCGTTTGGGAATGTCCTGATTTGTTTCCAATAAAAGATCAAAATGGTGTCGAAAAATGGGTAATGATTGTCAGCATTGGAGGCGGTGAAACTAGCGGTCCTAATGGTGGAAGTGCTACTCAATATTTTATTGGAGATTTTGATGGTAAACAATTTATTTCAAACCAAACCGATGTTCTTTGGGCAGATTTTGGAATCGATAATTACGCAGGAGTTAGCTGGAATGACATTCCAGCAATTGATGGAAGAAGGATTTTTTTAGGTTGGATGAGCAACTGGATTTATGCTAATGTAACTCCTACTAATGGATGGAGAGGAGAAATGACAGTGCCAAGAGAAATTAAATTAGTTAATACTAACGGAAAATACTCCCTTTATTTCGCACCTGTTATAGAAATTGAAAATCTTAAAGATACTAATCTCACAAATACAATGAGTACCCCTCAAAATGGAGTGTCTCTTGAAAATAATGCAATTATTGCAACTAGTAGTTATATGATAGATTTAGAAATAGATCTTTCACTTTCTAATCAATTTGAGTTTTCAATAGGTAATTCTCTTGAAAAATTAGCATTAAGCTATGATCAAAATAATGGAGAATTTGTTTTAGATAGGAGTAAGTCTGGAATTGTTGATTTTAATAATTTATTTATAAAACCAATACGATGTAAATACACACTACAGGGTACTATTTTACCAATCAAAATTTTGGTAGATAATTCTTCGATAGAAATTTTTGTAAATCATGGAGAGAAAGCAATCACGGCATTATTTTTTCCTAAATATGATTACTCTTATTTAAAAATCACATCTAATTCGGCCAATAAATATTTAAAAAACATAACAATAGCTCCAATAAAAAAATCAATAATCAGATAAAATTATGAAATATAGGTATCACCTTATTGCGTTAGTAGTAATAATATTCACATTGGCAGGTTGCTCTGGCAAAATTAATTCGAAGTTGGTAAATGAAAAATATCGACCTCAAATACATTTTTCACCAGAACAAAAATGGATGAATGATCCAAATGGTATGGTTTATTATGAGGGAGAATATCATTTATTCTATCAGTATTATCCTGAGAATATTAATTGGGGACCTATGCATTGGGGACATGCGGTAAGTAAAGATTTAATTCATTGGGAACAGCTACCAATAGCACTTTATCCAGATAAATTAGGATATATATTCTCAGGTTCAGCAGTTATTGACTGGAAGAATAAATCTGGTTTAGGAAAAGATGGAATTCCTCCAATGATTGCCATATTTACGTATCATAATTCAGAAAGAGAAAAGCAAGGAAAACAAGATTTTCAAACACAAGGGCTTGCTTATAGTTTAGATAAGGGGAGAACATGGACTAAGTATGCTAAAAATCCAGTTTTAGCAAACCCAGGAGTTAGAGATTTTAGAGATCCTAAAGTGATTTGGAGTGATATTAATCAAAAATGGTATATGATTTTGGCAGTAGCAGACCATGTAAATATATATTCTTCCAGTACACTTTTGACATGGAATTTTGAAAGTGAATTTGGAAAAGAAATAGGCTCACATAAAGGGGTTTGGGAATGTCCCGATTTATTTCCAATGAAAATCGAAGGATCAAATAAAACCAAGTGGGTAATGTTTGTGAGCGTAAATCCTGGTGCTCCAAATGGTGGGTCTGGTACACAATATTTTGTTGGTGATTTTGATGGACACGAGTTTAAAAGCGACAGTCAAAAAACAAAGTGGATTGATTATGGTACAGATAACTATGCCGGAGTTTCTTGGTCTGATATTCCTGAAAAAGACGGTAGGAGAATATACATGGGCTGGATGAATAACTGGCAATATGCTGGGCTTGTTCCAACTACAAACTGGAGAGGAGCAACTACAATTCCGAGATCTTTAGAACTAATTGAAAATCACAATGAATACCTTCTTAAATCCCATCCTGTTGTTGAATTAAATGACTTAAAAACGAATGAAAAGAATTTAGGTAAAACTACAATTAAGGATTTGTTTGAAATAGTTGAAAAACAACAGCTACCAATAGAAATAGATTTAAGTTTTGACACGAAGGACAAAACTAAATTTGATTTTGCGGAACGATTTGGCATCATACTTTCAAATAAGAAAAATGAAAAAGTAGTTATTGGTTATGATAATCTAAATAAAGCATTTTTTATTGATAGAACTAAAAACGGTTGGGATAATCCATCGCATGATTTCGCCCAAATTTCTTATGCACCTTACATAAATTCAGATGACAATTTAGAAATACGTCTAATTATTGATAAGTCATCGGTTGAGCTTTTTGCAAAAGATGGATTAGTGGTTATGACGGATCAGTTTTTTCCTTCGGAGGATTTTGATACTGTAAGTTTATTTTCAGAACATGGAAAGGTGGAGCTTACGGAAGGTAAAATATTTAAGTTATCAAGCATTTGGAAATGAAATTATTGAATGAAGTACTTTTTGAAGTAAAATTGAAAATTAACTAATTTTGAAAGAATAAAATAAATGAAAAATAAAATAGTATTATGGTCAATTACCGCATCATTAGCCGGGTTTTTATTTGGTTATGACACGGTTGTGATTTCAGGAGCAGATAAGAAACTGCAATTATTATGGCATTCTTCAGATGCATTTCATGGGTCTGTTGTTATGGGAATGGCTTTGTGGGGAACGGTTATTGGCGCTATATTTGGAGGAATACCCACAAATAAGCTAGGGCGTAAAAAAACATTAATATTAATTGGAATGCTTTTTACAGCTTCAGCATTAGGATCAGCATTTGCTAATGATCCAATAACGTTTGCCATGTTTAGATTTTTGGGAGGGTTAGGAATCGGGGCATCAACTATTGCTGCACCCTCCTATATTTCAGAAATAGCACCATCCAAAGATAGAGGAAGACTTGTTGCTCTTTATCAGTTTAATATAGTTTTTGGTATTTTAATGGCTTTTTTGTTCAATTATTTTTTGAATGGATTAGGTGATAATTCATGGAGATGGATGATGGGAATCCAAACGATTCCGGCAGTTTTATATACACTATTAGTATTAACAATTCCTGAAAGCCCAAGATGGTTAGTTACAAAAAATAGAAATGAGGAAGCTAAAGTAATTTTAGAAATTATAAATCCTGATGAGAACGTAGATAAAATGTTAGTTGATATAACAGCAAATGATAATCAAGCGGATAAGAGTGAAACTATTTTTATAAAAAAATATAGATTCCCATTGATACTTGCTTTTTTAATTGCGTTATTTAATCAATTATCGGGTATTAATGCATTTTTGTATTACGCTCCTAGAATTTTTCAAGAGGCAGGTTTAGGAGAAAGTACCGCTCTTTTAAGTAGTATCGGGATAGGGATTACTAATTTAATTTTTACTTTAATAGGTGTTGCACTTATCGACAGATTAGGTAGAAAAACATTGATGTATATTGGTTCATTTGGTTATATTATATCGCTTTCACTTGTTGCAACAGCTTTCTTTTTTCATTGGCAAGGAATTGCTGTGCCGGCTTTCTTATTTTTATTTATTGCTTCTCATGCAATAGGTCAAGGAGCAGTTATTTGGGTATTTATATCCGAAATTTTCCCAAATCATTTACGTGCTTCGGGACAATCTTTCGGTAGTTCTACTCATTGGGTATTTGCTGCAATTATACCTTCTTTAGTTCCATTTTTGTTTTCTACAATAGGAGCAGGAGTTGTTTTTCTATTCTTTGCAGCTATGATGGTTTTACAGCTTTTATTCGTGCATTTTATGATGCCAGAGACCAAAGGAATCTCTTTAGAAGATTTGAGTAAAACCTTAACAAGTTCATAATAAATTAGATTTTGTTTATTATGAAAATAACATTAGAAACTATGGAGAATAGTGTTTCTAATAATAGTATTTCGAGTTTTAATAATGTGTTTAATAAATAAGTAGGTTGAGTTAGTAATTTTAAAGGGTGAGTATTTCTTACCCTTTAATTGTTTTTAATTTATGAATTATGGAAAAAAAATATACTTTAAGTACAGTGACTTTTGGAGAAGTTTTATGGGATGTATTTCCTTCTCATAAAAAGATAGGAGGAGCACCTTTGAATGTGGCACTAAGGATGAATTCTTTAGGGGTAGCTACAACAATTATAAGTCGGATTGGTAATGATGAAGATGGTGTTGATATACTATCATTTTTAAAAGATCAGAATGTAAGTTCATCTTCAATCCAAGTTGGAGAAGAATATAAAACTGGAGTTGTTAATGTAATGATTAACGAAAAAGGAAATGCTTCTTATGATATTTTGTATCCTTCTTCTTGGGATAAAATCACACTAACAAATGAAATGATTGAAAAGGTTTTAGAATCAGATGTTTTTATTTTTGGAAGCTTAATCTGTAGAGATGAAATATCAAGAACAACACTGTACGCTTTATTAGACAAAGCTAAATATAAAGTGCTTGATGCTAATCTAAGAGCACCCTATTATACAACAGAAGTTCTTGTCGAATTGATGTCAAAGGCTGATTTCATTAAGCTTAATGATGAAGAATTATGGGAAATAAGCAAAAAATTAGAGTCTCCATATAATTCTTTTGAGCAAAATATCAAGTTTATAGCTGATAAAACAAACACAAAACAGATTTGTGTTACCAAAGGTGCATTTGGAGCCGTTTTGTATTACAATGATAAATTTTACTACAATAGTGGTTATTTTATAAAAGTAGTTGATACCGTTGGTGCTGGCGATTCTTTTTTAGCCACATTGATTGTACG
>CANBWX010000068.1 GCA_947373225.1 Flavobacteriaceae bacterium
TTGACGATCCGTTTTTATCCGTGTTTTCGAGATAGCGAATCTGTTTTATCCGCGTACCAAAAAATTGAACGCGAATGACACGGATTTACTTCGTAAAGGCGCGGATAAAAACTGATTTAAAAAAAATAATACAAATAAAATAATTTGACGATCCGTTTTTATCCGCGTTTTCGCGATAGCGAATCTGTTTTATCCGCGTACCAACAAAGTTTAAATTTCTAAAAATGACATTAGAACAAAAAATAGGACAATTCTTTTTTCCTGCGGCGTTTATCAACGACACTGAGGAAAATTTTCAAGAAATAGAACGACTTATCAAGGAACATAACATTGGCGGATTGACTTTTTTTCATAGTCGAGCGAGTGCCGCAACCAACTATGAAACCAAGAAAAAAATTGAATTCAACGACAACAGTTTCGAACTTCTTAAAGAACTCATTATCCGTTTTCAAAAATGCGCCTCTACTCCATTATTAATGAGTATTGACGCTGAATGGGGACTAGCAATGCGGGTCGAAAAAACACCCCAATATCCTTATGCTATAACTCTTGGCGCTTTGCCCGAAAGTGAAAAAAATCTGGTTTACGAAGTGGGAAAACAAATAGGTTTAGACTTAAAATCGGTGGGGATTCATTATAATTTGGCGCCTTTGGCAGACATTAATAACAATCCGAATAATCCCGTAATTGGCTATCGTTCCTTTGGTCAAAACAAAGAAAAAGTGGCCATTTTTGCTCTTGAATATTTACGCGGAATGAATGATGTTGGGGTTTTAGGATGTTTAAAGCATTTTCCTGGACACGGAAATACCAGTGTCGATTCGCATTTAGGATTACCAATTCTAGAAGAAACTTTGGAACAATTACTCGAAAACGAATTGTATCCTTTTATAAAGGGAATCGAGAATAATGTAGATTCGATTATGATTGGACATTTAGCAGTACCAGCCCTGAATGATGGCAAAAACACATCGGCGACTTTGTCGAAAGCTGTGATAGAAGATCTTTTGCGAACGCAACTGGGATTTGAAGGTTTAGTAATTTCTGATGCTCTGAATATGCACAGTGTTTCGAAATTATATGACACGAAAGGACAACTCGAATGGGAAGCTTTCAACGCCGGAAATGACGTGCTTTGCTTTGCCGAAAATATAGCCGAAGGAATTCAGGAAATTCTTAAAAATGCAACTCCAGAAAGGATTGAAGCCAGTTTTGAACGTTTGATGAAATGCAAACAAAAAGCAGGGATTCTAAACGGAAATACAGCTCCGCAAGGGAATTTTAATTTTGAAACCACTTCGGTTTTAAACCGTAAAATTGCCGAAAATTGCATTACAAAAATCAAAGATAATAACAACTCGGAACTTGTTTTTGAAGCTAAAAAAAGAAATTCGCTTGCCAAAATAAGTATATATAAAGACACCAATAATGTGTTTTTCGAAACATTGTCAACTTCACTTTCTTCACCCGAATTTGAAATAAAAATGGATGATTTCAATTCTATTACTAAATCAGAAAAAGTCCTGACAAATTATGATACCATACTTATTTCGCTTTTTGTACTAAAGGCAAAGCCAATGAATAATTTTGACATTGAAGATTCAATTTTATCTTTTTTAGAACGATTATTTATTAGCAAAAAATGTGTTTTATATGTTTTTGGAAATCCTTATGTTTTGCAAGTAATTCCAAATTTAGAATCGGCTTCGGGAATTATTCAGGTTTACCAAGATTTTGACCAATTTCAAGAAACCGCGGCGCATCAACTACTTGAAAATAGGGAATGCAAAGGAGCTTTGCCTGTAATTATTAATGTGTTTTAATAGAAAATAAAGATCGATTTTGGTAAGCTATAACAAATTACTATCGTTATATAAAAATTAATCATTAAAACTTATATTATTACTTATCTGTTTTGAATTATCTTTGTACAAGATAAAAAAATAACAACTTAAAATCATAAAACAATGTCATTAGTAGGAAAAAAATTCCCAAGTATTGAAGTAGACGCCATCTCAGCAATGGGCGATAATTTGAAAATCAACATTTTCGAAGAAGCAACTAAAAACAACAAAAAAGTAGTTTTGTTTTGGTACCCGAAAGATTTTACTTTTGTTTGTCCAACAGAATTACACGCTTTTCAAGCAGCTTTGCCTGAATTCGAAAAAAGAAATACCATTGTAATTGGTGCTTCTTGCGACACAAACGAAGTGCATTTTGCTTGGTTAAACACAGCAAAAAACAATGGTGGAATTGAAGGTGTAACCTATCCAATTCTAGCTGACACAAACCGTAACTTGTCTAACATTCTTGGAATCCTTGATATTGAATCAACTAGCTATAGCGAAGATACAGATTCAATCATTGTTGAAGGTTCAAATGTGACTTACAGAGCAACTTACTTAATTGACGAAGCCGGTAAAATTTTCCACGAAAGTGTAAATGATATGCCATTAGGTCGTAATGTAAACGAATATTTACGTTTGGTAGATGCGTATACACACGTTCAAACTAAAGGTGAAGTTTGTCCAGCCAACTGGGAAGAAGGAAAAGATGCAATGCACGCTGACAGAAATAGTACTGCTGCTTACCTAGGTTCTCACTAATTTTTAAATTAAAAACCAAAAAAACATGTTAATCGAATTAAACGAAGACACATTACAAGATTTAGTTTCTAAAAACGAAAAAGTTATCGTTCAATTTTCTGCTTCTTGGTGTGGAAATTGTCGAATTATGAAACCAAAATTTAAAAAATTGGCTTCAGAAAATGAAAATTTGACTTTTGTTTTGGTTGATGCCGAAAATTCTCCAGAATCAAGAAAGATGGCTAACGTAAGTAACTTACCTACTTTTGCCACTTTTGTAAATGGTAAATTGGTAAACGAAACACAAACAAACAAAGCCGAAGTTTTGGCGGAGTTGGTAAATGAAATTAAATAATTATGAAGCTACCAATAATCAAACATTTATCTCAATTTATTGAAGAAAATGACCAAGATTATCTCATTGAAACGATCGAAGTTCTCGAGGCTTTGACCGAAGTTTCTTCTTTGAAAGAGGACGAATTAGATGTGATTGGCGAGTTAATTTCGAATATGTATGGCGCACTTGAAGTTCAAAAATTAATCAAGGGCGGAATGGATAAAAAAGACGCTTTGAACACTTTTATGAAAAGAGTTTTAGGTTCTATCGATAAATAATTTTAGTTTTAAAATAACAAAACCCGTTCTTTCGAGCGGGTTTTGTTGTTTATAAAAAGCTTGTATTTATTTTATACGTGCAATGCTCTATTATCAGTTGCAGCTAGTGCAGCTTCTTTTAAAGCCTCCGAAAAAGTAGGATGTGCGTGACTCATTCTAGAAATATCTTCAGCAGATGCTTTGAATTCCATAGCAGTTACCGCTTCGGCAATCAAATCGGCGCAACGAGCACCAATCATGTGAACACCAAGAACTTCATCCGTTTTAGCATCGGCAAGAATTTTTACAAATCCGTCTAAATCTCCGCTTGCTCTTGCTCTTCCTAACGCTTTGAAAGGAAAACTTCCCACTTTATATTCTGCACCAGAAGCTTTCAATTGTTCTTCCGTTTGCCCAACCGCAGCCACTTCTGGCCAAGTATAAACAACTCCTGGAATCAAATTATAATTGATGTGTGGTTTTTGTCCTGCAATGATTTCGGCAACCATTGTTCCTTCTTCTTCTGCTTTGTGTGCTAACATTGCTCCACGAACAACATCACCAATGGCGTAAATATTTGGAACATTAGTTTGTAAATGATCGTTTACTTCCACTTGTCCTCTATCCGAAATTTTCACTCCAGCTTTATCGGCATTCAAACCATCTGTATAAGGACGACGACCAACAGAAACCAATGAATAATCACCTTCGAGTGTGATGGTTTCTCCTTTTGCATTTTCGGCTTGAACCGTTACACTATCTCCTTTTCTTTCTACCGATTTCACTTTGTGTGAAACGTAAAATTTCATTCCTTGTTTTTTCAAGACTTTAGTCAATTCTTTAGACAATGAAGCATCCATTCCTGGAATAATTCGGTCCATAAATTCTACAACCGAAACTTGTGCTCCTAATCGTAAATATACTTGTCCCAATTCGATTCCGATAACACCACCACCAATGATAACAAGGTGTTTAGGCACTTCTTTAAGTGACAAAGCTTCGGTTGAAGTGATGATTCTTTCTTTATCTATTTTGATAAATGGCAACGATGATGGTTTAGAACCTGTTGCAATTATGATATTTTTAGCTTCAATAGTTTCCGACGTTCCGTCCGCTTTTGCAACAGCAACATGAGTGGCATCAACGAAAGAACCTAATCCGTTCAAGACAGTCACTTTATTTTTGTCCATCAAATAATTGATTCCTCCCGAAGTTTGGTCAACAACGGCTTGTTTGCGGGCAATCATTTTTTCTAAATTCACTTTTACTTCACCCGAAACTTCAATTCCGTGATCTGCAAAATGAGCAATTTCACTGAAATGATGAGACGATGACAATAATGCTTTTGATGGAATGCAACCTACATTTAGGCAAGTTCCACCAAGAGTGGAATATTTTTCTATAATGGCGGTTTTGAAACCCAATTGTGCGCAACGAATTGCTGATACATATCCGCCTGGGCCAGAACCTATAATGACTACGTCAAATGAACTCATAGTTTTGTGTTTTTATTTTTAGTGTTGCAAAATTAAGTTTTTTTGTTTGAAGTATACTGTTAAAAGTTTAAAGATTTCGTAACGAATTACTACTTTTTAGTTATCAATTTTAAATTTCGATTATCTTGATATTTATATTTTTTCAATTTTAAAGAGACTGTAGTTTCTTATACTATTTTTTAAAATTAAATCAATTATAAACACAAAAAAAGCCCGATTTCTCGGGATTTTTTTAAGATAATTCAATACTGAATTACACTATCATTATAAATATTTATATGCTGTAACGCTCAAAGGCGGCAAAAGCAATTCTATTGAATATTCTCTACCATCATAAGGAGAAGCTTCAACCGTTAATTTATTTTTATTTTTTATTCCGCTTCCTCCATAAATTTTGGCATCGCTATTGAAAATTTCTTTTAATTTTCCTTTGTTTGGCAAGCCAACTCTATAGTTTTCACGAACCACTTGGGTGAAGTTACAAACCACAATTACATCATCTTTCGGGTTATTTCCTTTTCGGATATAAGTCATTACTGCATTTTGATGATCCGAGTAATTAATCCATTCGAAACCTTCAGGACTAAACTGTTTTTCATGCAAAGCAGGCTCGGTTTTATACAATGCGTTCAAGTCGGTTATTGCTTTTTTAATTCCTTCATGATAAGGATATTGCAATAAATGCCAATCTAAACTTCCTTCGAAATTCCATTCGGCACTTTGCCCAAATTCACTTCCCATAAACAATAATTTTGTTCCGGGATGCGTAAACATATAACCATAAAGCAATCTTAAATTAGCAAATTTCTGCCATTCGTCACCAGGCATTCTTCCGGCGATTGAATGTTTACCATAAACAACTTCGTCGTGAGAAAGTGGCAACATAAAATTTTCGGTAAAAGCATACGTCATCGAAAAGGTCAATTCGTTTTGATGGTATTTTCTATAAACGGTTTCTTTTTGGAAATAATCTAAAGTATCGTGCATCCAACCCATCATCCATTTCATCCCAAATCCTAAACCGCCCATAGAAGTTGGTCTAGAAACCATCGGGAAAGAAGTGCTTTCTTCGGCTATAGTTTGTACACCTTCAAAAGTTGAATAAACAGCTTCGTTAAAGTCTTTAAGGAAACTTATGGTGTCTAGATTTTCTCTACCACCAAAAACATTCGGCTCCCACTCGCCTTCTTCTCTAGAATAATCCAAGTATAACATCGAAGCAACTGCATCTACGCGAAGCGCATCTGCATGGTAGTGTTGTAACCAGAAAATAGCATTACTTATCAAGAAAGAGCGAACTTCATTTCGTCCATAATTGAAAACTAAGCTTTTCCAATCTGGGTGATACCCTTTTCTGCGATCCGGATGTTCGAAAAGATTAGAACCATCGAAAAAGCCTAAACCGTGAGCATCATCAGGAAAATGAGAGGGAACCCAATCCAAAATTACTCCAATTCCTGCTTGGTGTAATTTATCGACCAAGACCATAAAATCTTGTGGATCTCCAAAACGGGAAGTTGGCGCAAAATAACCAACTAATTGATACCCCCAAGAAGGATCATAAGGGTATTCCATTATTGGCATAAACTCAACGTGTGTAAAACCAGTTTCTTTGACATAGTTTACCAAATCCTCTGCAAATTCGAGATAAGTCAAAAATCTATTTTCTTCAGCATGGCGTTTCCATGACCCTAAATGAACTTCATAAACCGAATAAGGTTTATCTAAACCATTATGGTCTTTACGCGTTTCCATCCAGTTATTATCTTTCCAATTATAGTCTAAATCCCAGATAACAGACGCAGTATGTGGTGGTTTTTCACAATAAAAAGCAAACGGATCCGCTTTTTCAGTTATAATTCCATCGTTATTCGATTGGATTTTATACTTATATGAGGTTCCTTTTTCTACATCTGGAATAAATCCTTCCCAAATACCTGATGAATCCCAGCGCACTTGTAAAGGATGTTCACCTTGAATCCAATAATTAAAATCTCCAACTACAGAAACAGAACGTGCCGATGGTGCCCATACTGCAAAATAAACACCTTTTACGCCATCAACTTCGATAAGGTGCGCACCTAGTTTTTCGTATAATCTAAAATGTTTTCCTGCCTTGAATAAATCAATATCGAAATCGGTAAAAAGGGAATAAGGTTGTACTTTGCTCATTTTAATTGTGTTATATTTCTTTATATTTTTCTAAAGTATTTTTTTAATTTTTATTTTTTATTAAACTCCATTATACTAGCAATTCCTGTCAAAGGAATTACTGCCCAACGTGGACGTGAATTTAATTCATATCCCAGTTCATAAACTGCTTTTTCAAGTAGACAATATTTCAATAAAAAATCAATTTCTTTTCGATAACCTATGTTCAAATTTCCAGCTTGAGCGACATCCGTATAAGTCTGGATAAAGACTCCTACAAAATATTTGAATAAAATTTCTCCGGCTTTAAAAAGGTCTTCTTGCTCAAAAGGATATTTATCTCCATTGTTGAAAATAGTTGCATAAATCGCATAATGAAACGAGCGAAACATTCCTGCAACATCTTTCAACGGCGGTTGCTTTACTTTCCGATCCCGAATGGTACTTTCCGGTTCGCCTTCAAAATCTAAGATACAAAAATCGTCGCCATTAACCAAAACCTGACCCAAATGATAATCACCATGAATACGAATACGCTCCGATTTCATTTTAGTCCAATCAAATTCTAAAAACAATTTTCTAATTTCTTTTTTATTATCTAAAAATTGGTTGGCTAATTCTAATGACAATCCATCTAATTTATGAAGATTATTTTCAAGAATATTCAATCGATTTTGAAACTGATACGTCAGCCTATTTTTGAGCCAAACTGTATAATCTCCATTATAAGTTGTGGGTGTAAATGCGGTTTCATGAATGTCGCTTCCAAGGGCAATATGCATTTCGGCAGTTCGTGTTGCCAAAGTTTGAATGCGCATAAAAATACTCAATCCTGCCCAATCGATAATTTCGTGTGGGACTTCATTGATTTTAAGTCTTTTGAACAATTCAATATCTGGTAATTTAGAAACTTTAATTTTTTTATGTTTCAAATTTTCGAAAATGGTATCGACTTCTCCAAGCATAAATTGCCAAGCGTCTCCTTGATTTGGAACCAATTCCTGCATTAATCCTAGCGTAATATTTCCTTCAGTCATATCAACGCTAATGCTTCCCATGTAAGCGGGCGAACTTTTAAAATCCATCCTTTCGGTAAGGAAACGACTAATTTCATAATCCGGATTTGTGCTGATATAAATTCTTCTAAAGATTTTCAGAACCAAAGTATTATTATAAATAATAGAAGTATTGCTTTGCTCCACTCCCATAAATTTGGAAGTTTTATATTCTTTTTCTTCTAGTTTTCCTCCTTTATGAAATTTGATTTTTGAAACTGATTTTTCTCTAGAATTAACTATTTTATCAAATAATAATTTTCTAAAATCTTCTTGATGAAGTGCATCAACAAGAAATCCTGCTTGACCGTTCATTACCACTGGAGCAATTACGGTGTTTGTATCTAACTCCTCTTCGGGCATAAAAGCAAGAGGCATAAAATAATGCTGATAAAAGGCTTCCTTGAAATTAACCTCAAGCAAAGCACCATAATAAGTGTTATCTTTTGAAGTGATTTTAAAGAAATCAACCACCTCGATATACTTTAAAGTACTCGCTTTTCCGCCATACCAACGTTTATTGATGATATAATTTTCAAGAATGTCAGAAGAAAAAACTTTTAGAAATTCCTTATCTTCAAAAGCATTTTCCCAACCTATTTTGAAAACAAATGGGTTTTGAAACTCTTCCTCATTAACCTTTTTATCTTTCATTATCGCTCAATTTTAAATAGATGAAATGGCATTTCAGGAGCAATTTCCACAAAATTCCATTCTTTATCCCAAAAATAAGTATTTCCCGTAATCAAGTCAGTAATCCTGATAGGCTGATTGCCCATTGATCTAATCGGAATCCTAACCATTGCACGACTTACATTAAAAGCATCAAGATTTACAATCATTAAAGTCTCATTATGTTTATCATCATCAAACTTGTAATAAGCAATAATTTGCTCATTATCCGTGTCGCAAAAAACAATATTATTAGTTTGTTGCAACGAAGATTCTTCTTTTCTAATGGTATTTATTCGTCTGATTAATGTCGTGATTTTATTCTGTTTTTCCCAATCCCATTTGAAATATTCATATTTTTCTGAATCTAAATATTCCTCTTTTCCTGGAGCCATGGGAGCCGAAATCATATATTCGAAAACAGGTCCGTAAATTCCAACGCTTGAACTCAATGTTGCTGCCAAAAAATATTTTTGAAGATGTACCGATTCATTTCCACTTTGCAAAGCATAAGGATTAATATCTGGTGTATTGGGCCAAAAATTAGGACGATAAAATTCTTTTTGTTCCGATTGAGTCAATTCTTCCACATATTGGGTCAATTCTTTTTTAGAATTTCGCCAAGTAAAATATGTATAAGATTGTGTAAATCCTTGTTTTGCTAATTCATTCATGATTTTTGGACGCGTAAAAGCTTCCGCCAAAAACAATACATCAGGATGCTTTTTCTTGATTTCACCAATTAACCAACCCCAAAAAAAGAATGGTTTGGTATGCGGATTATCAACTCTATAAATTTTAATGTCGCATTCTTCTATCCAAAATAAAGCAACGTCCAGCAATTCCTTCCAAAGGTTTTTCCAATCACCACTTTCAAAATAAATAGGCAGAATATCCTGGTATTTTTTTGGAGGATTTTCAGCGTATTGTACCGTTCCATCAGGTCTCCACTTGAACCACTGTGGAAATTCATTTACATATGGATGATCTGGAGCTGCTTGTAACGCATAATCCATGGCAACTTCAATTCCTAAATCTTTCGCTTTTTTTACCAAAGATTTAAAATCTTCAATTGTTCCTAATTCTGGATGTGTCGATTTATGACCGCCATATTGCGAGCCAATTCCCCAAGGCGAACCCACATCACCATGCTGCGCATTGGTTGCGTTATTTTTTCCTTTACGATTTACTTCTCCAATAGGATGAATAGGAGGGAAATATAAGGTATCAAAACCCATCGAAGCAACTCTTGGCAAAAGCCTTTCACAATCCTTGAAAGTACCATGTTTTCCTTCTTCGGCGGAAGCCGAACGCGGGAAAAACTCATACCAAGTGCTGAATAAAGCTTTTTTTCTATCGACATAAACTTTTAAATTCAGTGATTTATTTTCTAATATTCGAATTGGATATTTCTTGAAAATTTGGTGTAAGTAAGATGATCTAGCTTCTCGAATAGCATTGTCATATTCGTGCTCAGTAGTAAAATAATAAACTAATGTATTTAAGTAGTCTCTTTCATTAGAATCTGCTATATCTAATATTGCTCGAACATATTCAGCACCTTCCAATAACTCCGAATTCACATGTTGATTATCTTGAATTTTTCGTTCTGTTCCGTGTTGCCAGTTCAAAGCATAATCAACCCAGCCTTCAATAAAATAAGTATATAGACCTTGTTTTTCTACTTTAAAATCAGCAAACCATTCGTCATTTTCTCTTGGATTCATCCGAACTTCTTGCCACTTTTCGTCGCTTTCATGCTTGAATTTGACACAGCTTTCAACAACATCGTGACCATCAGAAAAGACGTCTGCGGTAACTGTAATTGTTTGTCCAACAATTCTTTTTATAAAATAAACGCCTCCATCAATTTGAGGTAAAACATTCTCTATTACTATTCTGGTTTGGTTCTGCATATTGTGTTTTTATAAGACTACGAAATTTAGTAAAAAAAATATTGAAAAAAACATAATAAAGATAAATTTATTTGTTTTTTTCAATATTATTCAAAAATGAAATAGATTATTTAATAATATAATTATCTGGAATAATTGCACCTTTTCTAATAACAACAATTCCGTCTTTAATGGCATATAATTCATTGGAGAAATCTTCTAAATGCTTACCTCCATTAATATGAACATCGTTTCCAATTCTACAATTCTTATCTACAAGTGCATTATTAATAAAGCAGTTTTTACCAATTCCCATCAATTGCTTATTGTTCTCGGCATCAATATCCATATCGACAATATTTTGATAAAAATCATTACCCATAACATAGCAATTTTTAATAATTGTCCCCTCTCCTATTCGAGAACGAATTCCAATTACCGAATGGCTAATTTCTTGAGCATTAATAATGCAACCTTCCGAAATTAATGATTTATCAACTGTAGTTTTCTGGAATTTTGATGGTGGCAATAATCTTGGTCTAGTGAAAATCTTATTGTCATTATCAAATAAATTAAATTTTGGCACATCTTCTGTCAATCCAATATTGGCTTCAAAAAAGGAATCGATATTACCAATATCCGTCCAATATCCTTCGTATTGGTAACTCAATATTTTTTTATGTCCAACAGCTTGTGGAATAATTTCTTTACCAAAGTCTTTTGTTTCAGGGTTTTTCATCAATTCAACCAATAATTTTCGGTTGAATATGTAAATCCCCATCGAAGCCAAATAGTGTTTACCTTCACTTTTCATTTGATCGCTCACATCTGATTTCCAATTAGGCAGTAATTCTTTCGCAGGTTTTTCGATAAAAGATTCAATACAACTTTCAGCGTTAGTTTTTAGAATTCCAAATTCAGGAGCATCTTTATCATTTACAGGTAAAGTTGCAATAGAAATATCGGCTTCACTTTTTATGTGTGCCTCAAGCATTTCGTTAAAATCCATTTGATACAATTGATCGCCCGAAAGAATCAATGCGTAATCAAAATGATGATTTAGGAAATGGGGCATACATTGCCTTACGGCATCAGCAGTTCCTTGAAACCAAGTTGGGTTATCAGGTGTTTGTTCAGCGGCAAGAATATCTACAAATGCTTGGCTAAAAATACTAAAGTTGTATGTGTTTTTGATGTGTGCATTCAAAGAAGCTGAATTAAATTGTGTCAATACAAACATTTTAAAAATATCCGAATTGATACAGTTTGAAATTGGAATATCTACCAATCTATATTTTCCTCCAATTGGCACCGCAGGTTTTGATCTCGTTTCTGTCAACGGATATAATCTTGATCCTTGTCCTCCTCCGAGAATGATTGCAATTACGCTTTTCTTTTTAGCTTTCATTTTTGTTTAGTATTAAATTGTACACCTGTATATATTCCTGACAAACGCTTTCCCAAGAATGATCAATTTTCATTCCTGATTTTCGAATATCATTTATTTTTTTCTTGTCTTTATATAAATCTACTGCTCTTTGAATCGAATAGCAAACATCACTAATTGAGGCTTGATCATGACAAATTCCGTTTCCTCCATCCCCAAAATCAATAACTGTATCTTTCAATCCTCCAGTTCTTCTTACAATAGGAATCGTTCCATATTTCATTGCGTACATTTGGTTCAAACCACAAGGTTCCACTCTTGAGGGCATCAATAAAAAATCAGAACCTGCATAAATCAAATGGGCTAATTCTTCGTTATAACCAATAAAAACATTGTAATTCCCTTTGAAACTAGCCAATAAATGACTCAGTTGGTTTTCAATTTCTTTATTTCCTGAACCTAAAACTAAAATATTTATTTCCTTATAATTTTCAGATAATGCTAAAGCTGCAGCATGTGGCAACAAATCAGCTCCTTTCTCCTCTAATAATCTTCCAATGAAACTAAAAAGTGGTTTCGTTGGATCTAAATCAAATTGGTTACATAATTTTTCTTTGTTTTCCTGCTTTCCTTTTACCAAATTTTTGATTGAATAATTGGCAGCCAACATTTTATCCTTTACCGGATTCCATACTTCAACATCAATCCCGTTCAAAATTCCCTTTGATTTATGCCTAACAAGATTAAATAACGACTCTAATCCATAAGCCGAATTGTTAATTTCATTCAAATAATTGGGTGAAACCGTCGTAACAGCCGATGCACATTTTATAGCCGTTGCTAATGAATTTATTTTACTATCCCACTCTAAAACAGTTACTTGTAACAAATCGAAGTCAGGTAAATAATATAATTTATCAAAACCAAATTGTCCTTGATAAATTGAATTATGAATAGTAATCACCGATGCCGTATTCCTCAAAATTTCATATTTATATGCATAAAGCATCATAAACGGAATCAATCCCGTATGATGATCATGGCAATTGATAATATCCGGAACTCTATTTCTAGTAATAATCCAATCTAAAGTTGCAATTTGAAAAGACAAAAAACGCTCAATATCGTCTTCATAGCCGTAAACTTCTTTTCTATCGAATAATTCCAGAATTTCAACTAGATACAATTCAAAACCCAACTTAGCTGATTTTTCTTTTAAAACATTAAAAGGAAAATTAAACTTCCCTAATTTCACATGGCTATTATAAACAATTTCAAATTCATTTTCATTAATAAATTTTGTGTCATAACAAGGCAAAACAACGCTCACAAGATGTCCTGCACTATTTTGATATTTTGGCAACGCACCAACAACATCTCCTAAACCTCCAACTTTTGCCACCGGATAACATTCCGCTGCTATGTGAAATATTTCCATTTTAGAAATTACGCCTTTTTATAACCCTTCTATTTATTCAAATAAAATCATACTATTCTTAGATTCCAATATTATATATAAATTCTAATTAAACCTATAATTTATGTTACTTTTATGTTTTCTAAATTTAGTAAAAAAATTATGAAATCATAACTTCCAATAAAATTTATTGAAATGACAAAAAAAACTTCTATTCATACACAATCTTTGAAAATTCCTAAAATAATCCTACAAATAAGTAAAGTTATCTCTGCTTTTTCACCAAAACTAACAATCCTATTTGCTGCAAAATTATTTACAACTCCAATAAAATACAAAATTCCAAAAAGAGAATTAAAAATGGATAGCAAAAGCACTCAAAAATTAATTGAAATTCCAGCAATAAATAAAAAAGTTGTTTTATATCAATATGGAGAAAGTGATAAGAAAGTTCTGCTAACGCACGGCTGGTCAGGAAGAGGAACACAACTATTCAAAATAGCCGATGAATTAGTAAAAGCAGGATATTCAACAATAAGTTTTGACGCACCTGCTCACGGAAAATCTCCTGGGACAACAACAATAATATCCGAATTTGTCGAAACAATCCTAGAAATAGAAAGACAATATGGCCCATTTGAAGCAGCTGTTGGTCATTCATTGGGAGGAATGTCATTATTAATTTCAGTAAAAAGAGGATTAACAATAAATCATTTAGTAATTATTAGTAGCGGAGATGTTGTTCAAGATATTTTAGATGATTTTATAGTTAAACTAGAATTAAAACCTGTTTTTAGTGAACGCTTACGCATATATTTCGAAAATAAACTCGGAGAAAAAATGGATAATTACTCGGCTTATAAATCAGCTATGGAAATTTCTATTCCTGTTCTTATAATTCACGATAAAAACGACGATGAAGTTCCAGTAACAGCATCAATAAATATTCATAAATACTTAAAAAACGGAACCCTTTTTTTAACCGAAGGATTAGGACATCGTAAAATCCTTGGAAATTCTGTTATAATTGAAAAAGCGATACATTTTATAGAAAACAAAGAGTAATATTTGTACATGCCCTTACTAAAAAGTTCAGGTTATTCTGTTCGTTATATCTTTGTTATCTTAAAGAGAGAAAACAAAGGATACCGCTGCTTCCATCCTTCACACTAAACTTGATTCATCGAATAGGGTTTACAAAAGAAAGGTGAGGAACCAATCTTGTGAACACATCATACCTATACAACAAAAAACCCTGTTTCTTGCGAAACAGGGTTTTTCAAAAGAGAGGTGACGACATACTCTCACACATAACTGCTTGAGTTTTACATTATTTTTTCAAAAAAAAAATAAAACAAAAAACCCCATTCCGAAAGGAACAGGGTTTTTCAAAAGAGAGGTGACAACATACTCTCACACATAACTGCTTGAGTTTTACCTTATTTTTTCTAAAAAAAAATAAAACAAAAAACCCCATTCCGAAAGGAACAGGGTTTTTCAAAAGAAAGGCGACGACATACTCTCCCACATAACTGCAGTACCATCTGCGCAGGCGGGCTTAACTACTCTGTTCGGGATGGGAAGAGGTGAGCCCCGCCGCAATAACCACCT
>CANBWX010000069.1 GCA_947373225.1 Flavobacteriaceae bacterium
TAATTACTAGATTGAATTTTTCAAAATATTTAAAAATCCCGTATCGTTTTCGATGCGGGATTTTATGTTTTATAGAATCATATCTTTATAAGATAGGATGGTTTTTAAACCTTTCTTCTCAAAATATTCAGTTGGATTTTCTTCTGAAATCACTAATACAAAATCGCCTCCCCAAGCACCAAGACTTTTTATAACGCCATTAAAATCGGGAAATAAGGATTTTTTTATGGTTTCCATTTCTAAAATAACACTCATTTTCGCTTCATGTTTTTCTAAAGCTAAAGCAAATTCTTGGCTATTTTCTGCATTTAAAACTTCAGAAGTAATGGCGTTGTTTTCGGTTATGGCTTTTGCCAAATCACCATTTTTGTTCTTATAATAGGAAGCTATTGCAGTTTTGCTATTTTGCTTTTTGTCAAGGTAAATAAAATAAAGGTTTTTAGTGAATTCTGGGTCGAAAGTTACTTTTTCGACAATTGGTTTGCCGTTTTCTAAATGATACAAAATAGGATTGTTATTTTGAGCGCAAGCAATATCGTATCCGCTTCCGCCAAAACTATTTTTCAGTAATACAAACGCATCAATTTCGAGCCATTGTGCCATATTATTGATCAAAGTTGATGAGGTTCCCAGACCCCAATTTCTAGGAAATGTAAGTGTAGTTGTTACTGAATAGCCGCTAGAATTTATAATGAAATCCGGATTTAGTAAATAACCTTCTCTAAGTATTTCTAATAAAGTATTTCTAACGGAGGTCGTTTTTTCTATAGATTTTTTGCTTGTAATTTCTGCGAAAGAAATTCGGTCTTCGAACCAAATACTTCCATCGCAATCATAACTTTTCCAAGTTATTTCTTGATTATTGCCTCTTTCTACAATTAAATTCTGTCCAAATTTAGTGGGTAAAGCGAATCCTTTGGCGCCGTCAAGAACCAGATATTCACCTGTGATTAAAAGTTTTCCGTTACTGTAAAATTCTTTTTTCATTTAGTATATAGAACTCATCAAGGTTTAAAACTCTGAAAGGATTAATAGTTAAAGTTGTCTTCTGAAATTTTCAATATATTCAACAACGGCACTATGGGAAACGGTGTGATGTTTAAAGTGTTTCCGAATTATGACGCGCTCTTCTTCGGTGGCTTCGAATTGATTCAGAATATTATTCAAGTGCATTTTCATGTGTCCGTCCTGAATTCCAGTTGTTGTCAAAGAACGCAAAGCAGCGAAATTTTGTGCCAAACCAGCCACGGCAACAAATTGCATTAATTCTTCAGCCGATGGATTTTCTAACATTTCTAATGAAAATTTAGACAAAGGATGTAGCGAAGTCAATCCGCCAACGGTTCCTAAAGCTAAAGGAACTTCGAGCCAAAAGGTGAAGATTCCATTTTCGATTTTGGCATGTGATAAACTGGTGTAGCTTCCGTTTCGGGAAGCGTAGGCGTGTATTCCGGCTTCGATTGCTCTAAAATCATTGCCTGTAGCAAGTACAACGGCGTCGATTCCGTTCATGATTCCTTTGTTGTGCGTTACGGCTCGAAAAGGCTCGATTTCGGCGATTTGAACCGCTTGAACGAATCGCTTGGCAAATGCTTCGGGATTCGGAATATGTTTTTCTATTAAATCTTCAATTGGGCAAGAAACTTCGGCTTGAACGGTGCAATTGGGAACATAATTCGAAAGAATACTCATCACAACTTCAATGTTTTTCTCTATTTCTGAAAATAGATCATAAGCCAAACATTCTTCTTTCAAAGTTTTAGCAAATTGCTCTAAACAGGAATTGATAAAATTGGCGCCCATGCTATCTTTGGTATCGAAAGTAACGTGGAGTTGAAAGTAATTGGGAAGTAAATTTGTTTTGTTTTTGAGTACAATATCCAGAATTCCACCACCGCGTTTTCGCATGTTTTTGGTGATATTTTCGGTATCAGCGATAAACTTGGCTTTGGTTTGTGCAAAGAAAAGGGCTAGTTTTGATTCATCACCTTTGAAAATAAAGTGAACTTGTCCAATCTTTTCGGTATTGATAACTGTGGCTTTAAATCCGCCACGAGTGGACCAATATTTAGCGGCTTTTGATGCAGCTGCAACTACCGAACTTTCCTCAATTGCCATCGGAATACTGCTGTATTTTCCGTTAATTAGAAAATTTGGAGCAACACCAAGCGGGATATAAAAATTGCTTATCGTGTTTTCGATGAATTCATCGTGTAATTTCTGTATTTTCTCGTCAGAATTCCAATAGTTTTTTAGTGTTGATGTGGCTTCCGAAGGATTGGTGAAATATTCCTTGGCAATCCAGCTTATTTTTTCTTCTTTGCTTAATTTTGAAAATCCGGAAACGGTGTTGTTCATTATCAATTGATTATAAAATAATATGTTGCAAATATACGGTTTTAGCTCTTTTATTTGGACTCAAATGACATCGAATAAATGCAGAATGTTAATATTATTTTTAACATTTAACACACAAAATGTGAAATAATTGTAAAATTTTCACTAAAATTGATGGTTTTTATATTTAATCAATTTCTATGAATACAAATAAAATTACCTTCCTGTTTTTATTGTTTTTTGTTTGCGTTTTCGGACAACAAAAAATCACTGTAGAAGCCATTTATGCTGGAGAATTTCGTGCCAAAGGAATGGATGAATTGCAGTCTATGAAAATCACCAATCAATATACGGTTTTGAATGCTGATGAAGCAACAGGAAGTATGCAAATTGATTTATTTGATTTTGCAACCTTGAAAAAAGTGTCGACTTTGATTGATACCAAAAATCAATATAAGCTATTGGGCGGAATCGATAGTTATGCTTTTAGTTCGGATGAAAAGCAGATTTTGATTGCTAATAACACCAAGAAAATTTACCGTCATTCCTTTACCGCCGATTATTTTCTATACAATATTGAAACTAAGGAATTGACTAAAATTTTAGAACAAGTGCAAGAACCTACGTTTTCGCCCGACGGTAAAAAGATTGCTTATGTAAAAGAAAACAATCTTTATACTTATGATATTTCTTCAAATGCAAATGCTCAAATTACAAATGACGGAAAGAAAAACGCCATTATTAACGGAATTACAGATTGGGTTTATGAAGAAGAATTTGCTTTTGTAAGAGCTTTTGATTGGAGTAAAGACAGTAAAAAAATAGCTTTTATACGTTTTGACGAAAGTCAGGTTCCCGAATTTTCGATGTCGATTTTTGGCAAAGATTTATATCCAAAAATAGAGACTTTTAAGTATCCTAAAGCGGGCGAAAAAAACGCTTTGGTTTCTTTACATTTATATGATGTAGATTCGAAAGCTACAAAAAATGTCGATTTGAGCCAATACAATGATTTTTATATTCCGAGAATTAAATGGACAAATGACGCCAATATTTTATCGGCAAAAATATTGAATCGCCATCAGGACAATTTGGATTTGTTATTTGTTGACGGAACAACCGCAACAACAAAAGTAGTTTTGAACGAAAAAGACAAATCCTATATTGATTTTGTTGACACCGATAATTTGACTTTTTTGAAAGACAATAGTTTTATTTGGACCTCAGAAAAAGATGGTTTCAATCATATTTATTTGTATGATAAAACCGGAAAATTAAAAAATCAAGTTACAAAAGGCAATTGGGAAGTTACATCTTACTATGGTTTCGACGAAAAAACAAATACCATTCTTTATCAATCAGCTGAAAATGGTTCTATAAATAGAGATGTGTACCGCATTGGTTTAAATGGAAAAAATAAAGTGCGCTTATCTCAAAATGTTGGTACTACAGCAGCAACTTTCAGCCCTAATTTTCAATATTATATTGGTACTTTTTCGAGCACAAAGATTCCTACGACTTATTCATTGAACGAATCGAAGTCGGGAAAACAAATTCAAGTTATTGAAAACAATCAAGAATTGGCATCAAAATTAAAAAGGTACGATTTGCCACAAAAAGAATTTTTTGTTCTTAAAACAGATAAAGGAAATGAATTGAATGCTTGGATCATGAAACCGAAGGACTTTGATCCCAATAAAAAATATCCCGTTTTTATGATTCAATATTCAGGCCCTGGATCTCAGCAAGTAGCAAACCAATGGATTAGTTCTAATGAGTATTGGTTTACGATGTTGGCGCAACAAGGTTATATTGTAGCTTGTGTTGACGGTCGTGGAACTGGTTATAAAGGAGCCGATTTTAAAAAAGTAACCTATAAACAATTAGGAAAATATGAAGTCGAAGACCAGATTGACGCTGCAAAAGTAATAGGGAATTACCCTTATGTGGACAAATCACGAATAGGTATATATGGATGGAGTTTTGGTGGATTTATGGCTTCTAATTGTATTTTGAAAGGAAATGATGTTTTCAAAATGGCTATTGCAGTTGCACCAGTTACGAATTGGCGTTTTTATGATAGTATTTATACCGAAAGATACATGCAAACCCCTCAAGAAAACCCAACAGGATATGACGATAATTCGCCGATAAATTTTGTTAGTAAATTGAAAGGGAAGTTTTTGTTAATTCATGGTTCGGGAGATGATAATGTGCATGTGCAAAATTCGATGCAAATGATGGAAGCCCTAATTCAGGCCAACAAACAATTTGACTCTCAGATTTATCCCGATAATAACCACGGGATTTATGGAGGAAAAACTAGAATTCAACTTCATAATAAAATGACTAATTTTATCAAAACTAATTTATAAATAACCAACCCAAAATAAATAATATGTCGGAAACTCAAGTGAAAACAGCACATCCAAAAGGACTTTGGGTGTTATTTGGAACAGAAATGTGGGAACGCTTCAATTTTTATGGAATGAGAACCTTATTGGTTTTATTTCTAGTAAATTCATTAATGATGAAAGAAGAAAATGCTTCCTTGATTTACGGAGGATTTCTAGGATTGTGCTATTTAACACCAATGTTGGGAGGGTTTATTGCCGATCGTTTTTTTGGAAATAGGAACTGTATTTTATTGGGTGGCTTGATGATGGCTATTGGACAATTATTATTGTTTACGAGCGCTAGCATATTTCAATCAAATTTGAGTTTTTCTACAACAATTATGTATTGTGGTTTAGGTGTAATTGTTTTCGGTAACGGTTTTTTTAAGCCAAACATTTCCAGTATGGTGGGGAGTTTATATCCAAAACAAGAAAAAAGTAAATTGGATACTGCTTTCACTATTTTTTACATGGGCATCAATATTGGTGCTTTTTTAGGACAGTCTATCTGTCCTTTGCTAGGTGATGTTAAGGATACTGGAGGAATCAGAGATATTCACGCTTTCAAATGGGGATTTTTGGCTGCATCAATTGCTATGCTTATTGGAACGGTCGTTTTTTATACATTAAAAAATAAATATGTTGTTACGCCAGAAGGAAGACCTCTTGGAGGATTGCCATCCAAAAATGGAGCGGAAGATTTTGAAGAAGGCGAAGCACAAAAAGCTAATTTCTCTCAATTATCATTGATAATTGCTGGAATTGTGTTTCTTGTTTTAGGAGTTTTAGTTCATTTTGTTTTTGAACAAAATTTAATTTATACCTTAATTTATTCCAGTGGGTTAACATTGGCAGGGTTAATCATTTCTGATTCTTCTTTGACAAAAATAGAAAGAGATCGAATTATTGTTATCTATATTGTTTCGTTTTTTATTATCTTCTTTTGGGCAGCCTTTGAGCAGGCTGGCTCTTCCTTAACATTTATTGCAGATAATCAAACAGACAGGGGTTTCTTTGGATGGCAAATGCCTGCTTCGATGGTTCAAATTTTTAATGGATTATTTGTGGTTGCTTTAGCACTTCCTTTTAGTTTATTATGGGATAAACTAAGAGCTAATGATAAAGAGCCCATTTCTCCGGCTAAATTAGCCGTTGGTTTATTACTAATTGCGGTTAGTTTTTTTATGATTGCTAATCAAGTAAAAGATCTAGGAAATTCAGGGCTTTTAGCTGTTAAATGGTTAATATTATTGTATTTCTTAAATACTTGTGCCGAGTTGTGCTTGTCGCCAATAGGATTGTCATTGGTAGGAAAGCTTTCGCCAAAGCGTTTTTCTTCACTTTTATACGGGGTGTTTTTCTTATCGAATGCTTCAGGTTATGCTTTAGCTGGAACTTTAGGTTCGATTATGCCCGCAACTGGAGATAAATTCATCAAAGCAAAAGAGTTGGGAATTGATTTACAAAGCGTTTTAGATAAAAAAATTGTTCCTAATGCAGAGCAATTACAACTTTTAGCTTCCAAACAAATAAGCGACCATAATCCAATTTTTGCAGGATTTGAAATCCACAATTTATTCGAATTCTTTATGGTGTTTGTAATTTTGACAGGACTTGCAGCATTAATTTTGTTTGCATTGACTCCTTTCCTTAAAAAAATGATGCACGGCATTCGATAATATGGAACATAACAAATTAACATTAGAAGAAATTCAAAATTTTGAAGGTAAATACCCCAAACAATTATGGTATTTATTTACTGTAGAAATGTGGGAACGGTTTTGTTTTTATGGTATGCGAGGTGTACTTACTTTTTTTATGGTAGATCAATTGTTATTAAAAGATGCTGCTGCAAACCTGCAATATGGTGCAATACAGGCTTTTGTATATGCGTTTACTTTTATTGGAGGAATTTTTGCTGATAAAATTTTGGGTTTTAAAAAATCATTGTTTTTTGGAGGTATTGTAATGATAGTAGGAAATTTATTAATTGCGTTTTCTCCGCAACAAATGTTTTATTACGGGATTGCATTTTCAATTATAGGAACAGGATTTTTTAAACCCAATATTTCATCAATGGTTGGTGAGTTGTACCACGAAAAAGACCCTAGGAGAGATGCTGGTTACGGTATGTTCTATGCAGGTATAAATGTAGGAGGGCTTCTAGGCGGGGCTTTGTGTATCTTTTTAGGAAAGTATTATTCTTGGTCACTCTGCTTTCTTGCAGCTGCAATTGTAATGATTTTTGGATTGCTAACTTTTCTTTTCACAAAAAAGCATTTAGGTCCCATAGGAGACTCACCTTTGTTATATCTTTCTGATTCTAAAAGAAAAGCAAGAGAAATAGCCGTTTACTTAGGATCTATATTTAGTATTCCGTTTATTTTTATAATGGTAAAAAACACGGACTATACTGATTATTTTATGTATATTATTGGAATAATTGCCATTTCCTATTTTGGTTACGAAGTAATTAAAACAGTTGAAACCAGTATTCAGAAAAAACTAATTGCAGCATTTTTATTTATCTTTTTCTATTTTCTATTTAATGCTATTTATGAACAAAGCGGAGGGTCTTTATCCTTATTTGCCAAAGACAATTTAAGCCATAATTTATTGTTTTTTAGTATAGATCCAAATGTAGTAAACAATAGTTCTAATACATTGTTTGTTGTAATTTTGAGTCCATTGATAGGATTGCTATGGTTGTGGCTCGCCAAAATGAAATTAGAGCCTAACACATTAATTAAATTTGGGATAGGGTTTTTATTCCTGTCAGCTTCATTTTTTATATTTTATTACACCAAATTTTTTGCAAATCCAGAAGGAATAACTTCCTTAAATGTATTTACTATTGCTTATTTTGTAACGACAATAGGAGAACTTTGTCTTGGACCAATAGGAATGTCAATAATCACTAAGTTGTCACCAAAAAGATTGTTTGGTATGATGATGGGATTATGGTTTCTTGCTAGTGCTTTTGGTCAATTGGCAGCTGGAAAACTTGGAGCAGAAATATCTAGATCAAATCAAGGAGCAACATTACTTTCAAAATTACAATCTTATACAGAGGGGTATTATCAACTTGCACTATATTCCTTGATTGCAGGAGTGATTCTAATTGCAGTAACTCCATTGATTAAAAAATTAATGCAAGAAGTCAAATAATTTTTTTAATTTCGGCATTATTATTGACAAGATAAATTTAAAATTAAATAATAGGAAATCGAAAATTTGGATTTCAAAAAACAATACAATCATGGGAAAAAAGACTTTTATAACATTGTTACTAGTATTAGGTTCTTTTGCAATGCAAGCACAGGAACTAGTTTGGCATACTGACATTAACAAAGCCATGGCAATTTCTAATAAAACGAACAAACCAATGTTGTTGTTTTTTACAGGAAGCGACTGGTGTGGATGGTGTATTCGTTTGCAAAACGAAGTACTTAAAACACCTGAATTTACAGCTTGGGCAAAGAAAAATGTAGTTCTAGTAGAACTTGATTTTCCAAGGAGAACACCTCAAAGTGATGCAATAAGAAATCAAAATGCAGGAATACAACAAGCTTTTGGAGTTCAAGGTTATCCTACCGTTTGGTTTGCAACTGCAAAAATAAAGGATGGAAGGCCTAGTTTTACAGGTATGGGAAGTTCGGGTTATGTTCCTGGCGGACCCGCAGCATGGTTGGCTGTCGCCGATGGGATTCTTAAAAATAAATAATTTAATCCAACTTATAAAATCCCTTTTCGCCAGTAGCGTGAAAAGGGATTTTCTCTTTTATACAAGTCGCTTTCCATAACTTAATATAAGTCCTAAAATTTGTAGCATCGGCTATGACAATTTTAGGTTTCTTGTTTTCGAATAGGCGTTCAAGATTAATTCTAGGAGATTGGGTAAGTACTAAAATATCAGGATTAGAATTATTTGGATATAAACTTAAACTATCCAAAACTAGAATTTTATTCCCATTGAAAAACAATGTATTTCGCAATTTTTTTGTGGTTCTCAAATGACTAAAATTCCCCATTAAATAGGTCTTTATTGTTCTGTTTTTCGATACCGTTTTTAAAAGGCTGTCATTGGCAAACAAAGTTACATTTTCTCCAATTCGTTCCGTAATTAAGGTGTTTTTCTTCGCACTGAAAATTACCAATTCCTTTTGGTTTTGAATATTCCAATGAGTTTCAAAATACGTCAATTGTAAAATAATTATTGAAATTAATACAAACGTTAATTTGCCGAAACTTGGTTTTTTGAACCAAATTATAGTTGTAATAATCAATAAATTCAAACTCATTAGAAAATACCAATTGAACGGAATATCCTGAATGATAAATTGTTCTACCGAAGCAATCGAATTGATGATTTTATCCAAAATATAAATGCTCCATTCCAAAGCTTTAGCAAGATAAAAAGGAACATAATCGAATGCCGCCAAGACCATGACCAAAACTCCCAAAGCCATAATGATGCTCAAAAATGGAATAACAACTAAATTAGTAACAAAAAATAAACCCGGAAATTGATGAAAATAATAAATACTTAACGGAAATGCACCAATTTGTGCCGCGAAAGAAACGGTAAGAATTTCCCAAAAATAATTCACAATTTTATTTTTTGGTTTCCAAAGCTGAGCCAATAAAGGTTGCAACCAAAGAATGAAAAATAAGGCGATATAACTCAATTGAAAACCAACATCGAACAAAAAAGAAGGTTGAAAGAGTAAAATTAATAATATGGAAACTAGCAAAGTATGAAAAATATTGGTGCTTCTTCTCAGATACATTCCGATGGCAACAAAGGAAAACATAACTACGGAACGAACCACAGATGGCGCTAAACCAGCTATAATTCCGAATGCTGCCAGTGAAACTAGGATGATAATCAACTTGAAAAGAGAACCGTGCCTGTTGTTAGGAATTGGTTTTAAAATAAAGGTGACAAACAATAAAATAAACCCAATATGCAATCCCGAAACCGATAAGATATGAACGGCTCCAGCATATTGATAATCCCGAATTATTTCTGGTGAAATATCCTGTTGTTGTCCTAAAATAAGTGCTGCTGCAACATTAAGTTCGTCTTTATTGAATTTACTTTTTTCTAGATTATTAAGAATTTTTGTTCTTAAAACGGAAGAATAATACCAAGCATCTTTATCGATTATAGAACCAATTTTGATGCTCGAAGCATCGGCATAAATTTGAGCATAGATCTGAATTCCTTCGAGATATTTGCTATAATCAAATTGGTTCGGATTTTTTGCAGGCTTGTTTTTATACAAAGTTCCATCAATAAGTAAATGACTTCCAATTTTGAAAGGAGGAGTAAGACTGTCCTTTTGAACATTCAACAAGATTCTTCCTGAGCTATTTGTTTGGTCAACCTGATTTATAAGAGCGATATAACGATCATTAAAACTAGAGCTTTTAAGTTTTTCTCTAATGATGACGGATACTAAATGTGGTTTCTCAAAAATGTTTTTGGTATGTATATAATTCGTTTTCTGATACAAATTAGTATGGATAATTTGTGTTGTTGCACCAATACCTAATGCTAGAATGTATGTGGTAATGCCAAAATAGATTGTGTTTACAAAATTCCTTATCGAGAATAAATAAGCAACGACAAAACCTAAAATAGCAATACTAAGTAGAATGAACACAATTTCTGGATAGGGTTGCGAGTAATAGGCTAAAAGTATGCCTATTACAAATCCAATCGTTATTCTCGCTAATGGGAATTGCATCACTTTCATAGTGTTAAAAGTAATCTTTTTTTGACAATAATTTGGTTTTTATTTATTTCGATACTTTTATATGTAGGTAAATACTTATTTTATTAAAATTTATTATAATAATTTATTTTTCTCAATTTCGGTTATAATTAATTTAATGTTCCCTTTGTGGTGTTTTTTTTGTTTTTTAACGAATAATACTACACTTCAACGACTTGCTGAAATTTATTATGAAAATTCAACTTACTAACTCTTATAGCCAACAGGTGAAAAATTTGATAAACGGTGATTTAATTTGTAGTTTTAGACTTACACAAGTAATTTATTTTTTTGTATAGACTAAGTTTTTTAAGAATTAGTTATTCATCTGAATAATAAAAAATTAAAGTCAATAATCAAATCAAAGCACACAACTTATGATACCATTTTTACCAAAGAGAATAAGATATATTTTGGTTTTTGCTACAATGATTTTTTCATTTGGTGCAAATGCACAGGATTTAATATATTGGAGCGGTTCGTCAGCTAATGGAAATTGGGATTGGGGTAATGGATGCTCTGCAAATGCTGGTGGAAATTGGTATTGGAGTAGTTCAGGAATTGGCAATAGATCAAGACCAGATTGTTTTGGAGTCTATAATGTAATCAATTTTGACAACAATGCAAATTCAACAATGAATCTAAATTCGTTGTCTGATTTTAGTGCAAATCAAATGTTGTTTATAAATGGCACTCCAGACAGAACAATAAATACTGATTCCTCAAGGAGTATTTATTTTCAGAATAATAATGGTAATTGTAAAATTGAAAATTATGTTGTAGGAACAACTCACACTTTTAATGTTCCTATTTTTGTTAATTCGGGTGGGAATAATATGGAGATTAATCCAGTTAACGGCTACTTAAGTTTTACATCCACTATTACAAATAATAGTAGCAATACAATAAATGTTTATGGAAATCAGCAACTAACATTTTCGGGTGATATTACAGGGTCGCCTGGTGTAACCATAAACGGGGCGGCTACAGTTGTTTATTCAGGTGCTTCGAAAACGTATTTAGGTTCTACTACAATAAATGCTGGTGCAACATTAAAAATAAGTTCTAATCAAACCCTTGGAAACATAGTATTAAATGGTGGAACTTTGCAAGTTGCCGCCGGAGTAATCCTTACTATAACAGGAGCTTACACAGCAACTGGCGGTAATATAAGTAATTTAGGAACTATTAAATTTGCTGGTGGTTCAGTTATATTTCCAAGTTTAGCAACTGTTAACAATGGTTCAGTAAATACTTTGACTGGTTTTGAAGTAGCTCCCTTAGCTACAGTTATACTTAGTTCGAGTTTGAATGTCGATGGGTTATTTACTGTTTCGACTGGAGGAATTTTAGATTTTAATGGATTCAATATTTTAGGTGCAGGAGCTTTTACTTTAGCTAATTCTGGAACCTTAAAAATCACCTCCGCAGATGGAGTTAACGCTATGGGAAATAATACTGGAAACATTCAAACTACGGGTGCTAGAATTTTTTCTCAGTCTGGTTATTATAATTATATTGGTAATGCAACTCCTCAAAGTACTGGTACAGCAATGACTTCTGGATCTGCGGCAAAACAGATTATAATCAATAAAACGAATGCAACTGATGTTGTAAATCTTACTCAAAGTACAGGGATATCAAACTCAGGAGGTCAACTTTCGATTATAAAAGGTGTTTTTGTTGAGACTTCTACGGCTAATATATACGGTTCGGGCAACATATCGATGACTGTGGATGCAACTTATAAAACAAGTGTTTTGAGTCCAACTGTTGTACCGCAATTGTCGGGTACTTTTTCTTTATCTGGCGGAACAATTAATTTGAATGCATCAGGAAATCAAATTTTGAACGGAAATCAAAGTTATTATAATATCAATTTTTCCAACTCTGGTACCAAAACTTTATCTGCTCCAATTTCAACTATTGCAGGAACGGTAACAATTCAAGATGCTGCAATTTTAGATGCTGCAAACCATACTTTTGGAGGGGTAAATACAAATATAACTATGACCGGTACATCTAAATATATGTTATATGGAACCACAGCATCAAAACCAGAATCGAAAGGAACTTATTCTTTAGGACCAAATACAACTTTTGAATTTACAGGAACATCGGCAACTAATATTAGATTGAGTGCACCAATAATAAATTATGCGAATATTGTTGTAAGCGGTACAAATGTTTCTAATCCGGGAATTACAACAGGATTAAAATTTCAGTCAGGAGGAACTTTCACAGTAAAAAACGGAGCGACTTTTAAACTATTGAATAGCAATGGTTTTACGGGAGCGGCAAATACGGCCATAGATAACACGAATTCACCAACAGTTACTTTAGAAGCTGGTTCGACAATAGAATATGCTGGAGGTGATCAAGTTATTACTTTGGCACCAACTACAACTGCATATTCTAATTTAACAGTTTCAGGAGCAGGGACAAAAACAATTCCTACGGCTGAATTATTTATAGGAAATAATTTAAATGTAAATGCTTCTACACTCAAAATTGAAAGTGGTAAAACAATTAGGGTAACCAATGCTGTCACTATTGATCCAGCTGCAACGATGACTTTTGAAAGCAATAATAGTAGTCAAAGTGGTAGTTTAGTACAAACAAATGACATTGATACAAACTCGGGAGTTATAGTTTACTTACGCATAGTTCCAGTAATTCGGAGTACAGATTATACCTATTGGTCTTCTCCCGTATTCAATCAAAACCTGCAATTGTTTTCTCCTAATACGCCTGCAAATAAATTCTATTCTTTTAACACTGCGGTTTTTCCTGAGGATTGGAAACAAGAAATACCATCATCAACAGCAATGAGTGCTGGAGTAGGATATTGTATTTATGGAGCGCAATTGACTTTGCCACCCACTTTTTTTTCAGCCTCTTTTATTGGTAAACCCAACAATGGAATAATTGATGTGCCAATAAAATGGAACGGTGCCATCGATGGAACATCAAATCTTATTGGGAATCCATATCCTTCGGCAATAGATGCTAATAGTTTTTTGAGTGCCAATGCAGGGGTTATCGAAGGGACTATTTATTTCTGGACTCACAACACCGATCTTCAATTAGCCACAAATATTTCGGCGGGTAATGCAGGTTCGGGGACTTATGCATATACGAAAGACGATTACGCAGAGTATAATTTTACTGGAGGAGTTGCAGCCGGGAAAAAATCAATAAGTTCTGGTGCAAATACAGCTATTCCAAATGGTAAAATTGCAGCAGGACAAGCCTTTTTTACAACCAGTTTATTGGCAAATGGTGTTGTTGAATTTAAGAATTATATGCGAATTTCAGGAGGCGCATCTGGAGTGAATAACTCCCAGTTTTTTAAGAATACCAATTCTAAAAGTAAATTGACTAACACTGTCGAAAAAAATAGAATTTGGCTAGACATATCTAACGACCAAGGAGCTTTCAAGCAACTATTAGTGGGGTATATTACAGATGCTACCAATGGTTATGATAGCCGTTTTGATGGAACAAGTTTTGACGGAAATGAATATGTAGATTTTTATAGCGTTAATGAAAATAAGAATTTAGCGATTCAAGGAAGAGCTTTGCCTTTTGATGAAAATGACGAAGTATCTTTAGGATTCAGATCATCAATTAATGGTGATTTTACAATAAATATTGACCAAGCAGACGGGTTATTGACTAATCAAGCGGTGTTTATTGAAGACAAAGTAACCAATACAGTTTTCGATTTAAGAAGCGGAAATTATACGTTTTCCACAATAGCAGGAACTTTTAATGATCGTTTTGTTTTGCGTTATACGAACAAAACCTTGGCGACTAAAAACTTTGATACGCCAGAAAATCAGGTTTTAATTTCAAATAAAAACAAGCAAATAAAGATCAATTCCTTCATAGAAACAATTGATAAAGTGGCTGTTTTTGATTTGTTAGGAAAAGAGATTTATGAAAAAAATAAGGTAAATGGTAACGAACTGACAATTCCTAATTTGGCTTCAAGCCAACAAATGGTTTTGGTAAAAGTAACTTTGCAAAATGGAAAAACTGTCACTAAAAAAATCATTTATTAAGAATTATTTCAAATCCGCCACAATCAGTTTTGC
>CANBWX010000070.1 GCA_947373225.1 Flavobacteriaceae bacterium
CCTATATCAGTTGGGTTAATCAAGTAATGGGAAATGAGACTGGATTGTTGACATCCCGCTCAACAAATGAGGTGTTGGAGAAATTTTATATTGACCCAAAAACACTCTCTACAATAGAAATTGGGGCATTAAAAATAAGGGTGTTCGGACAAAATTCCTCACGCAATTCCTCACGCAAAAAAGAAAAAGGACCTACGTAAAAACGTAAGTCCTTGATTATCAAGTAGCGAGACCGAGATTTGAACTCGGGACCTCAGGGTTATGAATCCTGCGCTCTAACCGACTGAGCTATCTCGCCATATTCATAGACAAAAACCGTCTTTGAATGCGGGTGCAAATATAAAAATTATATTAGAGCGAACAACTATATTTCAAAGAAAAAAAAATATTTTTAAAAAGGCTTTTTTATTGGCTTTATATTCTATACATTTCCGAAAAATTAATAATAGCTCATGGATTCAAAAATACGTTACGAAATAGAGTTCCCCATAAATTCTTCTCCGCAATTGTTATATCAATATATTTCGACTCCTTCGGGCTTATCAGAATGGTTTGCAGACAATGTTAACTCACGTGGCGAGTTTTTTACCTTCATTTGGAATGATTCTGAAGAGAAAGCAAGACTTTGTTCCAAAAAATCTGGAGAAAAAGTAAGATTCAAATGGGTTGACGATAACAATAAAGACACCGAATATTTTTTCGAACTAAATATCTTAGTCGATGAGATTACAAAAGATGTATCTCTAATGGTAATTGATTTTGCCGTTAAAGACGAAGTTAAAGAAGCAACATTACTTTGGGAAAATCAAATTTCCGATTTAAAACATGTTATCGGTTCTGTATAGATAATTTCTGTTTTTAAAACTTATATTTGCCCTGAATAACTTTCAGGGCTTTTTTTATGATCAATTTTAATGGTACAATTATACCAAACAACTCCAATTCATTAGTACAAAACCGCGCGTTTCTTTATGGTGACGCCGTTTTTGAAACAGTTAAAATAATTGATGCTAAAATTCTTTTTTTAGAAGATCATTATTTTAGGTTAATGTCTTCGATGCGTGTAGTTCGAATGGAAATTCCAATGAATTTTACAATGGAATATTTCGAGAAACAAATTATTGATTTGGCAAAAGCCAAAAATTTAGAAAATTCTGCCCGTGCCCGAATTACTGTTTTTAGAAATGAAGGTGGCTATTATTTACCTGTAAACAACACTGTTTCTTTCTTGATTAATGCAGAATCCCTTGAAAACAAACTATATTCGATCGATCAAAAGGAATATCAAGTTGATTTGTACACCGATTTTTACGTGACAAAACAACTTTTATCTTCCATAAAAACCACAAATAAAATATTGAATGTTACCGCAAGTATTTACGCCAATGAAAACGACTTAGACAATTGCTTATTACTCAATGATAGCAAAAATGTTGTTGAGGCTTTACAAGGCAATGTTTTTATGCTTAAAGGAAATAAACTAATTACACCGCCAATTTCTGAAGGTTGTTTGAATGGCGTTATGAGAAAACAAATTTTGGCTTTGGCAAAAAAAATAGAAAATTTAGAAGTTGTAGAAGAAATAATTTCCCCATTCGACCTGCAAAAAGCTGATGAATTATTTATTACAAATGTGATAAAAGGAATTCAGCCCATTAGTAAGTACCGCAAAAAAGAATATGCAACTGATTTAGCCAATATATTGGTACAAAAACTGAATGAATTTATTAGTATTGCTTAATTTAGATACGGATTTTCAGGTGCATTAGACCAAATAAGATATTCACCACCCAACTCTTTAATTTGTTTTTTCCAAAAATGAACGGATGATTTTCCTATTATTCGGTTTTCATAAATATTATTGATAGCAATCCATGAATTCTCTTCCATCTCCGTTTCTAGTTGATTTTTGCTCCAGCCTGTGTAACCCAAAAAGAATCTGATATTATCCTTACTGATTCTGCCACTATTAATTAAATCCTTTGTGGTTTCATATTCTCCACCCCAATAAATTCCATTGGAAATTTCTATACTATTCGGAATCAAATCCGGAACATTATGTATAAAAAAAAGATTGTCTTGTTCTACTGGACCACCATTATAAATTTTGAATTTTGTTCTTATTTCGGGAACTAAATCGTTGATCGAATATTTTAATGGTTTATTCATAATAAAGCCTACCGATCCTTCTTGATTATGATCCGCTAATAAAATAACAGATCTATTAAATGACAAATCTCCTAACAACGAAGGTTCTGCAATTAACAAAGATCCTTTTTTTAATTTTGACGAAATCATTGGTTTTAATTTGAATTAAATTTAAGAAAGAAAAATTAAAGTTAACCAAATATAATCATTAAATGATATAAAAAAAACCTTCCAAAGGAAGGTTTTGAGTATTTTCAAGAAAATTTAAATTAGTTTACTGCACCTTCTAAGTCTGCACCTGCTTTAAATTTTACTACATTTTTAGCAGCAATTTTAATAGTATTTCCTGTTTGAGGATTTCTACCGTCTCTTGCAGCTCTAGCAGAAACTGACCAAGATCCGAAACCTACTAATGAAACTCTTCCACCTTTTTTCAAAGTACCACCTACGTTACCTAAAAAAGACTCTAAAGCTAGTTTTGCAGCAGCTTTTGTAATTCCTGCATCAGCAGCGATAGCATCAATTAATTCTGATTTGTTCATAATATTTAGTTATTAAATGTTGGTTAAAAAAAACTTTGTTACAAGAACAAATTTAGTAGGAAATACGTCCCTTGCAAACGTTTTACTTTTTTTTAGCTTGTTTTGTTGATAACTTATTTTTTTTGTTCATAAATCGACTATTTTCCCTACTGAATCATAAGAAAATCTCCCATTTTGTTGACGTTAATGCACTTTTGCTTCCTCTGAAAAAGTCATTCCGTTTAGCAATTCTGCTGTTTTCATCTTCTTTTTACCTGGAAATTGCAAACTTAACACCTGAATAAACCCATTTGCAACAGCAATTTTCATTTCTTTTTTGTTACAAATCAGGCTTCCTGTCTCATAATCATGGTTTTCGAATATTACTTTGGCATCATGAATCTTTACATTCCATTCTTCATTTTTATCTTTAAAAAAACACCAAGCCGAAGGATACGGATTCAATCCTCGTATAAGATTATAAATCTCAACAGCTGATTTTGACCAATCGATCTTGCAATTTTCCTTGTTTAGCTTATAAGCTGTTTTAATTTCAGGATTGTCTTTTTGAATGCTTGTCACCGCATTTCCGTTTTCGATTAAAGATAAGGTTTGTAAAACTGTTCCGCATCCCAAATGCATTAATCTGTCATGTAATTCTCCTGCGGTTTCGTCTGGAGCAATTTCGGTTTCGGAACTCAAAATTATCGCTCCCGTATCTATTTTATCATCTATAAAAAAAGTGGTTACACCCGTTTTTGTGTCTCCATTTATAATTGCCCAATTTATTGGAGCAGCTCCACGATAATTAGGAAGCAACGACGCATGAAGATTGAATGTCCCTAATTTTGGCATTTTCCAAACCACTTCGGGTAACATTCTAAAGGCAACAACAATTTGCAAATTGGCATTTAAAGCTTTTAATTCTTGCAAAAAAATTTCATCTTTTAGATTTGTTGGTTGCAATAACGTTAGATTATTTTCTAAAGCATATTCCTTTACCGCCGAATATTTTATTTTTTGTCCACGTCCTGCTGGTTTATCTGCAGCAGTGATAACTCCCACAACATCGTAGTCGTTTTTGATTATGGTTTCTAAAATGCCAACGGCAAATTCGGGCGTTCCCATAAATACAATTCGTAATTTCTCCATTATTTTTTTAAGCTGTATTTGTTATTCGAAAGTATCGAAATAAGATTGTTTTCTAATAGATTTTGAAGAGCAAAGATAATATCGTCTTCGGTATTTTTGGTTAGTTTTTGAATTTCTCTCGAATTCATATCCTGCATTTTTAATAACCCCAGGATTTTATCCGAAATCAAGGAAGTATTTATCGGCTTGGCTTTTTTAGAAATACAATACGAACAAATCCCGCAATCTTCAGTTGCTTCTTCTCCAAAATAGCTAAGAATCAGCTTACTTTTGCACACTTTTTTTTCATTGCTATAATTCAAAACCGAGTCAAATTGAGCAACCTTCTGTTTATTCTGATTTTCAAGATATTTCGAAACCCTATTTATCGTTAATTCATCTTCCCGAACTTCGTTAAAAATAATTGTCGCATCGTTATTTTTTTTATGATAATCGACAATATCAAGGCCTTGCAATTTTTCTAAAACCACATGTATTTCCTTTTCTTCACAATTTGCCTTTTTTGCGATTAAAGATAAATTGATGGCTGTTTGCGTTTCGTAAATTCCGGGATATGTCCTAAGAATTGTCAATATAATAGGTTCGTCCTGCGTATTTAAACTCATATACCGAATCACTTCTTTCGACTCAATAAGAAATTGCATCGTGATTCGCTCTGAATATTCTTGTGACAAACTCAAAATTCCTTGGCGATCTAAAAACTGAATCGCATTGAAAGTCTTTAAACCAGGAAACCCATATTTCTGGCAAAAGTGATTCAAATTAAATGAGAATTGTTCGTTAATTCCTTCGCCATAAGCGATTTGAAAATACGTACACAATTTAATATAAATCTGTGTCAATATCTTTTTATCGGGCAACACATTGATAAATTGACTTTGTGCCTGAAGTTTATCTGAAGGACTTGTAAGGATTACAGCAAAGGCTTTCTCTTCATTTCGACCCGCGCGACCGGCTTCCTGATAATAACTTTCGACGCTTTCCGGAAGATGTATATGAATGACCGTTTTTACATTCGATTTGTCAATTCCCATTCCAAAAGCATTGGTGGCAACGATCACCTGAACTTCTTCGTTCATCCAAAGATTCATGTTTTTTTCCTTATCCTTAGCCGATAATCCGCCATGATAAAACGTCGCTTTCAAGCCTAAAGATTGCAATTGCAAAGCGGTATCCGAACACGATTTTCGATTTCGAACATAGATAATCGAAGGTTGCGGATTTTTCTTCAAAATTTGCTCCATTCTATACAATTTATCTTCGACCTCAAAAACCATATAGGCAATGTTTTTTCTAGCGAATGATTTTTGGAAAATAACTGGTTTCTCTAATCCCAATTGCAGAATAACATCTTCAAGTACCGTTTTTGTTGCCGAAGCCGTTAATGCCAAAAATGGAACTTTGGGAAAATGAGTTTTTAAATTGGAGATTTTCAAATAAGCTGGTCGAAAATCGTGTCCCCATTGCGAGACACAATGCGCTTCGTCAATGGCGATTAAATTGATAGGCAGGTTTTTTATTCTTTCTAAAATCCAATCCGATTGTAACCGTTCGGGAGATAAATAAAGGAATTTATAATTACCAAATTCGCAATTGTCCAAAAGCGTAATCATTTCGTCCGATTTAATGCCGCCAGTCAGCGCAATAGCTTTTATATCTAGTTGTTGCAAACGCTGTACTTGATCTTTCATCAAGGCAACCAAAGGCGAAATAACCAGACAAATCCCAGGCTTCATGAGCGCAGGAATCTGAAAACAAATCGATTTTCCGCCACCAGTTGGCATCAAGCCAAAAGTGTCTTTTCCTTCCAAAACCGAATTTATAATTTCGTCTTGCGGCGATCTAAAAGTATCGTGTTTCCAGTATTTTTCAAGAATTTCTAATGCTGTTTGCATTATTTTAGGTTTAAAGTTTAAAGTTGCATTTAAACAATTTGTTAAATTTTATCTAAGATAAATAAAATTCTATTATCAACGGTATCTTTCGGAACTTCAATAAGTTCGTAGCCGTATTTTTTATAGGTTTCGGCAAGATGAAGATCGATATGTTTTGCTTGTTCGAAGTTCTCATAACGCTCGTGATCGCTGGTGAAAATTTCTTCCCAAGGCGGTAGAATGAATATTTTTGTATACAAATGCTCTTTGCAAGCTTTGTCAAAATGATCGGGATATTCGTCACCAATAAAGTGCATATAAGCCAAAATATCGGGGATTCCACGGTCAATAAATACTATTTTATCAGGTTCATTAAGCGCGTTTTGGTATTGTTTTTTTCTACCTTCAAGAAGTAATTCACTAAATAACAGAGGATTTTCTAAAAACAATTGTTCGATACCTTCTTTTTGCGCATCGATAGTTACTTGACGTGAAATTTCAGGATAACAACAGAATCCTTTTTCCATCAATCCGTTGATGATAGTACTTTTTCCAGTTCCTGGTCCGCCAATAATAACTACAATTTCTTTATGCACGTTTTTTGAATAAGCGGCAAATTTACCTAAAGTTATCGGTATTTTGAAGGAATATTTAGCTTTAAAAATTTCATTATTTTAAAACTTCTATACCGAAGTTTCGGGGCTAAATTCTCAAATCTAAAATCAAAACTGTATATTTGCTTTTATTTTAAATTGATAGAATGGATCAGAACACCCAAGAATTTTATGAAAGGTTAAAAGCAGAATTGGATTTAAGCAATACTTGGCCTGCTTTATATTTATTCAAATTTATTGTACCAAGTATAGACGACAATATTATCAGCGTTGAAGAAGCCTTTGACTGTATGGGCGCAGTAATAAAAACAACTCAATCTAAAACAGGTAAATTTACAAGCATATCTGTGGATGTTATGGTTAAAGATTCTCAAGAAATAATAGATAAATACATAGAAGTCTCTACAATTAAAGGTATTATTTCGCTATAAATACTCAAATTAAATTCGAAAATGAAACGCTCATGAAAATCGTCATTGATACACAAGAATATAATTAGGCGTTCCATCTTCCAATAAAAAACAAATATTATAAACAGATGAATTCAAAATATATAAAAGAAGTTGCTAACGATGTGGTTCATCATTTGGAATATAATGCCGAGAGATCGCATTTAATTATTCCGGAATATGGTCGCCATTTGCAAAAATTAATCGAACAAGCAACGGCTATTGAAGATCCTATTGAGCGTAACAAATCTGCAAAATACATCATTCAGGTAATGGGAAGTTTAAATCCTCATTTGCGTGATGTACCTGATTTTCAGCACAAATTATGGGATCAATTATTTATCATGTCCGATTTTAGATTGGATGTTGAGTCGCCTTACCCCGTTCCTACTCGTGAGGTTTTACAACTAAAACCTGATGTTTTACAATATCCACAGAATTTCCCGAAATACAGATATTACGGCAATAACATCAAATATATGATTGATGTTGCCAATAAATGGGAAGAAGGCGAAATGAAAAATGCTTTGGTGAAAGTAATCGCCAATCACATGAAAAAATCGTATTTAAGTTGGAATAAAGACACGGTAAAAGACGATGTTATTTTCGAACATTTATATGAACTTTCAGGCGGAAAATTGAATTTAATACAAAGCGAAGAAGAACTTTTGACAACCACTGATTTATTGCGAACCAATAAACGAGTTTCAAATAAAATCATACCTCCGGGACAACCAAAAATTCAAAGTAACAAGAATATTAAAGCCGGAAAATCAAATCCGATACACAAAAACCAAAATAGAAAACCTTTGTAAATCAGTTATGAATTATAAGTTATGAGTTTAAAAACTGTAGCACATAATTCATAACTCATAATTCATAATTAAAAAAATATGGGAATTTTCAAAATAGAAGGAGGCGTTCCGCTTAAAGGAGAAATCACGCCACAAGGAGCCAAAAACGAAGCGTTACAAATTTTATGCGCCATACTTTTGACATCTGAAAAAATTACAATCAATAATATTCCAGATATAATTGACATCAATAAACTGATTACGCTTTTGGGCAATTTAGGTGTTAAAATTCAAAAAAACGCACCTGGATCTTATACTTTTCAAGCTGACGAAGTAAATGTAAATTACTTAGAAACAGAAGCTTTCAAGAAAGAAGGAGGATCGTTAAGAGGTTCTATTATGATTGTTGGACCACTTTTGGCACGCTTTGGAAAAGGATATATCCCAAAACCAGGTGGCGACAAAATAGGTCGAAGAAGATTAGACACGCACTTTGAAGGGTTCATTAATCTTGGTGCAAAATTCCGTTATAATAGAGAAGATCACTTTTATGGTGTTGAAGCTCCAGACGGATTAACTGGCACCGATATGTTATTAGACGAAGCATCCGTAACCGGAACCGCAAATATTGTTATGGCAGCCGTTTTGGCAAAAGGAAAAACAACCGTTTACAACGCGGCTTGCGAACCTTATTTGCAACAATTATGCAAAATGCTGAACTCAATGGGAGCTAAAATTACCGGTATTGGTTCTAATTTATTATCCATTGAAGGAGTCGAAAGTCTTGGCGGTTGCACGCACAGAATTCTTCCAGATATGATTGAAATTGGAAGCTGGATTGGTCTTGCCGCAATGACTAGAAGCGAAATCACCATTAAAGACGTAAGCTGGGAAAACCTTGGATTGATTCCAAATGTTTTTAGAAAACTAGGAATTACTTTAGAAAAAAGAGGTGACGATATTTATATTCCTGCTCACAAAGATGGCTATCAGGTAAAAACAGATATTGACGGTTCGATTCTTACTATTTCTGATGCACCATGGCCAGGATTTACTCCTGATTTGTTGAGTATTGTTCTTGTTGTAGCTACACAATGCAAAGGCGATGTACTTATTCACCAAAAAATGTTCGAAAGCAGACTGTTTTTCGTTGATAAATTGATTGATATGGGTGCCAAAATTATTTTGTGCGATCCGCACAGAGCTGTTGTTATTGGTCATGATTTTAAATCGGTATTGAAAGCTACCACAATGTCATCGCCAGATATTAGAGCTGGAATCTCCTTATTGATTGCTGCACTTTCGGCAAAAGGAACAAGCACGATTCAAAATATTGAGCAAATCGATAGAGGTTACGAACGCATTGACGAACGTTTAAGAGCTATTGGAGCAAAAATTGTAAGAGCTTAGTTTTTCACATACCCACGGTTGAAACCGTGGGCGATGGGTAAAACTGTAAATTATGAAAAAACAAAACCTATAACCCGCAGTTTCAACTGTGGGGAGGGAAAAAATAAAAAAAAATCCTCGAATAGCAGCAATTTTTTAAACAAAATGACAAACGAACAAACCGCAGTAAAAGCGACTTATTTTAGTATAATAAGTAATGCTGCTTTGGCATTAATCAAAGGACTAGCCGGTTTTTTTGGAAATTCATATGCACTTACTGCAGATGCAATTGAGTCGACAACCGATATTTTTTCGTCCTGTTTAGTATTATTTGGAATCAAATATTCGAATAGACCTGCCGATGACAATCACCCTTATGGTCACGGTCGAGCCGAACCTTTAATCACATTTGTTGTTGTTGGATTTTTAATCACATCGGCCACGATAATTGCTTATGAAAGTATCTATAATATCCAAACTCCGCATGAATTACCAAAACCTTGGACACTTATTGTTCTTGGAATCATAATTCTTTGGAAAGAATACTCCTTTCGATTAGTTTTGAAAAGAAGTAAAGAAAGCAACAGTTCTTCTTTAAGAGCTGACGCTTGGCATCACAGAAGCGACGCAATAACTTCAGTTGCTGCATTTATTGGAATTTCTATTGCTTTATTTTTGGGAAAAGGATACGAATCTGCCGATGATTGGGCAGCACTTTTTGCCGCAGGATTTATTCTCTACAATAGTTACCAGATTTTTAGACCGGCACTTGGCGAAATAATGGACGAGCATTTGTATGATGATTTAGTCGCTGAAATCCGAATAATTTCACTTCAAGTAAATGGAGTTGTCAATACCGAAAAATGTTTTATTCGTAAAGCAGGGATGAAATATCACGTTGATTTACACGCTATTGTAAATTCAAAAATTACGGTAAGAGAAGGTCACGAAATATCTCATTTATTAAAAGATACTTTACGCGTTAAAATCCCAGAATTAGGACATGTTTTAATTCATATTGAACCAACAAAAGATTAGAATTTAAACCCAAAAATAATACTATCTCCTTGATAACCATTTTGATATGAACGAATGTAATCTAGTCGAAATATTTTGAATTTTCCAAAACCTAGATTATCCAAACCAACCGTAAATTCCGAATAAGGCATTTTATCAGGAATTGCAAGTGTATGAAATCCTAAAACTAAAGTGGAGTTCAATTTATTAAGCAACGGAATTTTATTCATAATATATCCTTTGTCATTATATTCTGTATGCGCTTCGAAATATTTATTATTGGTACTGTTCGTGTAATACGGCATTAAATTAAAAACGTCTAAATAACGGTCGCCAAGTCCTATATTTGTTTGGTTTCCGTTGAAATGTTTATAATCTGCAAATGAAATATTATCGCCATGAATGAAGGCTCCTGCTTTCAAATTGATTCCCAATATTCCTTTATTTCCAAAATTCAAATCATATTTAATTTGGGTTGAAATTAATTGATATTCATATTTTTTACCACTTGCTGCAAAGGCATTTTCGTAACCAAAATATAAGGTTGGATACTTTACATTTGGAATATTTATTTTCCCATCAGGTCGTGTTATGTATTTATTTCCAAAATTTATTCTTGCAGAAAGCGTTGCTTTTGTGAGATGATGTTCTGCAAAAGCAGGTGTTGAATAATCATTAGGCAACAACGGATTATTAGAACTATACGGCGATTCATCGGCTAAAAACACATAATTTGTGGTGTTGAATAAAGCTTTGCGTTGCTGATATTCAAGCTTTGCGTTCATGTAAAAACCGTTACCAACGTCTTGGCCATATGTAAATCCTGCAAATTCTTTATTGTACAATTTCATGTAATTTTCTTTAAAAAATACACTAATCATTGAATTTATAAATTTAGTAATTGGTTCTTCCGAATTAAATTGTTCTACTTTATTTCCTCCAAAAAAAGTAATTGTTGCATAATTTTGATTGTTAAAAACATGCTTATAATCTGCTGTAAAACGCAGTCTTAAATCATTAAAACCATAATTAAAATTAGAACTTATAGAAGTCGATTTTCCTTTTTCATCCTCTTTCCAAGTTCTATATTTAAATCCCGAATCCATTGTGGTTCCTTGAACGGTGTTGAAATTTCCGGATGAAATATTGAGCAATCCATCAAAACTAAAGGATTGTTTTTTGGCGCTATTTTTCCAATGATAACCTATTATTGGACTAAAAAAGCGAAATTTATTTCCTTTCCTATCAATAGAATCTAAATAGGTTTTTGAGTTTCGAATAGTATGAATGCTATCTTTTTTTACATAATCCGTATTTTCTTCGATGGTGAGCGGAATGGGTCTGTTTTTATTCCAAAAAATAGTGTCTTTTTTATTGGAGTTATCCTCGAAACTTACGATTTCGTTAGAGAATGTATTTTTAGAAAAAGCATCTTTAAATTCATAATTACTGTAAACATAAGAGAATTTTCCGTTGAATTTGATTCCGAAAGCACCTGCTGAAAAATCAAGACCTTGGGTACTTTTTGCCCAAATTTTAGAAGTTTTATTGTAACTAAAATTCTGTTTTAGTTTCATTACATCTACAAAATCTTGGTGCATTCTATATCCTTTTATGTCTAAATCTACGGCATAAATTGCCCAAGAATCTTCGACAATATAGATATAACCTTCAAAAACAGGTTCGGCATCACGTTTTGCAACGACTTTTATTTTGTTAATCATTTGGTTATTTTCGTCTTGAAAAGTACCTTCTAATTTATATTTATAATAATTAAAAGCATTGTCGGCAATTGGCGATATTATTTTGCTTCCAAAATTCAAAGTGTTTTCATAAAAGTCATAACTCGTTGCTCTTGCAGTGTTGTAGCTGAAACCTTTGTCGTTTCCGCTCACTTTTGAAGCTATAATCCTTTCCTTTAAGTTATTGGGTTTTTCGAAAATTATTTTAGAAACTGTTTCCGATAAATAAATAATTCCGGTTCCTGTAGAATCGACAGCTCCATCTAAATCGCCTATTTTTTGTCCAAATATTTTTTTGGGTAAATCCTTAACTCTAAAAATTCCTCGAGAATAAAAATCGGCTTTGAAGTGAGCTATTTTATCGGAATTTTCTTTTTTACTGACAATGGCATGTTTTATAACTGCATCAGCCGGATTGACATTTTTGTTGATTATTACTTCGGAAAGTGATAAACTTTCTTCCACTAATTTTACGTTTTGTATATAGGGAAATTTGTCAATTGTAATAGAAATTTTCTGCGTTTTAGAACCTAAATACTTAAAGATAAGTGTGTGCTTTCCTAAAGTTTTTATATTCAACTCGTACTTCCCCAGTTCGTTAGAGGAAGTTCCGTTAAAAGTGTTTTCTTCAAAAATTGTGACTAAAGAAAGTGGAGCCCCTTTTTCGTCCGAAACCGTTCCTGTGATTTGCGCAAAATTGCAATATGAAATCAGAAATAAAACAAGTAAGTAAACTTTTTTCATATGTAATTTTTTACAAAAATAAAAGATAAAAAAAAGGAGACTCCCAAATTTTTGTTATTTTCTAAATTAATTAAACGCACTAATAACCGAGAAACTACAAAAATGAAACTAGCGCTAATTCGTAGCTTTTCATCCCAAAACCTAGAATTACCCCTTTGGCATTGCCAGAAATATAGGATTGATGACGGAAACTTTCTCTTGAAAAAGTATTCGAAATATGAACCTCAACCACAGGGGTTGTTATGGCTTTTATGGCATCGCCAATACCTATTGAAGTGTGCGTATAAGCGCCTGCATTTAGAATAATGCCATCATAGGAAAAGCCAAATTCTTGAATTTTACCAATCAATTCTCCTTCGATATTACTTTGAAAATAGGTTAAATCTACTTGTGGAAATTTTTCTTTTAAAGTATTAAAATAGTCTTCAAAAGTTTGAGATCCGTAAACTTCGGGTTCGCGTTTTCCTAATAAATTCAGATTGGGTCCGTTGATGATAATGATTTTCATAATTCATATTTTGGTAAAAATAAAAAAACCGTTCTAATTTAAAGAACGGTTTTAATAAATTTATTGTTTTTTTAATTCTTTAGAACATAAGTCCCGCCGATACTTGTACTACCGAATTTTTTGTTTGAGCACTTGAGGACACTTCTGTCAATCCTAGACCGTAGCGACCTTGGATAAAGATACTTTTAGTCACTTTTATACCCAATCCTGCAGCAACAGTAAAGTCAAATGTGTTTGAATTATTAGCATCAAAATTATTTTTTTGCGACAATAAAAAAGAAGCTTGAGGTCCAAGTTCAAGGCTAATTGTATTATTCAAATAAATTTTTGCCATAACAGGAATCGCTATGTATCCCAACTCGTTTTTAACATCACCCAAAACCGTTTTATAAGTTGCTCCTTGGGTTGAATAAAGCAATTCTGGTTGAATTGAAAATTTATCTAAAAGCTTGATTTCGGCAACTAATCCTGCATGATAACTGGTAATTGCATTAGTTTGAACATTAGTTCCGGTAAGATCCGCATAATTTAGACCCGCTTTAATACCTAAATGCAATAATTGTGAGTAACCGTTTAATGACATTGTGATGATCATAATGGTAATTACAATTGTCTTTTTCATAGTATTATTTTTTAGTTTATAAATATAAAAGTCCTAATTTAAAACTCAATAATTTATAAAATATTGCCTTTTTAAATTGGATTTACCTTTATTATAAAACCAAAAAAATCCAATTTCAATAAATTTTAAACAAAATATAGTGTCGTTAAAAGGTGATTTTTAAAGGATAAGAGGTGACTAAAATTATAAAACTCTATTTTTTTCGAGTAAAAACGATTAAAATAAAAATATTTTTAAATATAATTTTATAATTTTTTTCTTTCTTTTTAGTAGTTTTACAGTATTTAAACGATTAATTTTGCGTTTAATCGATGTTTTTTTATTTATTTTAAAATATAATATCTATGTTTGACGCCAAATAAAAAACAAAAGTAAAAAAAAATAAAATTTTCTCAAACAATTCTTTTCTATGAAAAATATTATCCCCCTAATATTGTTCTTCCTTTTTTGCAATACCACCCTATTTTCACAAAGCAATTTTTCAAATCTTCGAACAAAAAAAATTCAAGGAACAAGTCTAAAGTACAAAAGAGTTCAAATTGATAATAGCATTCCGAATATATACAAAAAACTAGATGAAGCTGGAGTTGATTTAGGTTGTGGAGTTTCTAACACTGGAAACTATATCCAAATAGAACTTTCCGATTATGAACTACAAAGAATTTCTGATAAAGGAGTTAGTTATACCGTTTTGATTGATGATCTTACCAAATTTTATTCGGAAAGAGCTATAAAAGACATGCCTCTTGCGCAAAGTAATTTATTAAATGAAAAAAAACGTTCTGTAACTGCTAAGTCATCAAGTGTCAAAAGTGTAGCTATTGGAAATATTGGACAAAGAGATGATTCAAGCGAAATTGCCTGGACTACTCCAACAAATTTTACAATACCAGCAACATTTGGGGGTTGTCTTACTTATACTGGTATGGCTGCTGAATTGGATAAAATGAGAGCTGCATATCCTAATTTAATTTCAGTAAAAGCAAATGCTTCTCCAACAAATCAATTAACAATAGAAGG
>CANBWX010000071.1 GCA_947373225.1 Flavobacteriaceae bacterium
AGAATAAGATTTTTTTTGATTTGTTACTGTAAACTTATCTCTTACTATTTTCATATCCTCACTTACTTTTTTATCTAAAACCTTTGCGTAATGTTGGGTTGTTCTCAAGTTTTTATGCCCTAACATTTTGCTAACACTTTCAATAGGAATGCCATTTGTAAGAGTTACAGTCGTTGCAAAAGTGTGTCTGGCAATTATGAAGGTTAATTCTTTTTCAATCTCGCAAACGCCTGCTATTTCTTTGAGATAGGCATTCATTTTTTGATTTGTCAAGATCGGAAGTAATTTGTCTTCGTTATTGCTTTTTGGATGATTGACGTATTTATCAATAATCATTTGTGTTACAGGAAGGATAGGAATTTTAGAAGCGGTTTCGGTTTTCTGTCTATGAGTAAATATCCACTTCTCGCCATCAATACCAATGCTTATATGCGACTTTGTTAAGTTTTTGACATCTATGTAAGCCAAACCGGTAAAGCAACTGAAAAGGAAAATATCACGAACTAGTGAAAGTCTTTCGGTTTTGAAATCTTTCTCAATTATATTTTGAATTTCTTCTTCAGATAAATAAACTCGTTCGACTTCTTTGACTTTCGCTTTGTAGTTTGCAAACGGATTTTTGTCTAACCAATCATTGGCCAGACAAAGTTTAATTATTTTGCTAAAATTCTTGATATATTTTACTGCTGTATTATTGGCACAGTTCCGAACGCTTCTTAACCAAAATTCATAATCGGTTACAAATGCGTGATCTATTTTGTTTATCTCGATATCCGAAACTTTATATTTCCATTGCAAGAACTCGATTGTATGGCTCAAGGATGTTTTATATCGTTCTAATGTTCCAGGTGCATATTCTTTGCCAACCAATTCTTTAATTTTGTTGTTGTGGTCTTGAAATATTGGGATTAGCATTCGTTTAGTTTCAGTAGCTCCAAACAATTCATTCTTCAAATTTTCAGATGTAACTTTGATGTCTTTTTTGAATAATCTTTTTTCGGCTTCCAAAACTTGATTTTTCAAATAATCCAGATGGCTGTTTATTGTTCTAGTTTCTTCATTTGTACCCATGACTTTAGAGCCTTCTGGCGACCATCGTTCGGGATTTACATATTTGCTTGCACTAAACTCAAATCGTTTGGCTTGGATTGTTACTCTTGCATAAATAGGGCAGATGCCCTCGTTGTTGGCTTTTGATCTCTTGATGTAAAAGAGAATTGATACAGTTGTATTCATAAGTGGTAACCTTTTAGTTATTATTAAATTTAAAATTTCTAATAATTACAAACAAGATGTACATATATTGAATATGTTGTTGAACACCTTGTTGTACTGGTGGTTTTCTGTGAGAGGTGTCACTTAAATTTTTATAATTTAGTGACATCTCGAAAGACACCAAAACTTTGAGATTAAATGAATAATTTGACTATCCTAGAAACGAAAAAACCCACTAAATCGTTGAATTTAGTGGGTTTTGTAACCATTTGTATTTCTACTGGCGGAGTTAAAGAGGTTCTGTGCCTTTATAATAATCCCAGTAAATATGGGGCTTTCGATATGCTATTTAAGAACAGGGTCACCAATAGGGTCACTAGACTTTCAAAGTCTTTTTTAAACTATGTAAATGTATGGGATAAAACTCTAATGGAATGCATTTTAAATGCGGAATTACAGGAGTTTATATATTCAAGTAAATATTTAGGTAAGAATCAGAACAAATTAAGACGATAAGTAAACAGGTTTTTATAACCTAAAAAAAAATAAAAACTTACTTAATGTAGAGGTTTTATTCGATTATCCAGTATCAGTCTTATCTAAAACTCATTGCCAATTAGTGATTCTTTCAATATTTATTTAAGTTGTTTTTAGATTATATTTTGACATTATAGTATCTTTTCTGAAATTATAAAAAGCATATTTTTACATAACACAACTTAATTAGATAAAAATGATTTTAAAAAAAAAGCTGCTTTTAATTTTACTATTTTCTCTTTCTTTTCTTTGTCCAGCTCAAAGAACTGAAGCAAAAAAAACGCTTTATTCACATTCAGGAAGAATCGAAATTCTTGAAGGAAACAAAGTGCTTTTAATAGGCTCAGCCTCGTCAGTTTCATTTAATTTTAAAGGGGAATCTTGTGAAATATCATTAAAAAGTTTTGACTCCTGGGCAAACCACAATTATGTTTCCTTAGAGCTTGACGATAAGTACATTGGACGATTATTAATAGAAAAAGGAGAAACGAAATTCTATCCAATTGTAGTTCCGAAAAATGGAAAAATCCATCATCTATCTATTTTCAAAGCCACCGAAGCAGCAAGTGGCGATATTTTGTTTTCTGGAACTACAGCAAATTTAGTTGAAATTAAATGTGAAAATAGAAAGAAAATCGAGTTTATTGGTAACTCTATAACTTGTGGTGCTCAAAGCGATCCTTCTCAAGTTCCGTGTGATAAAGGCGAATACATGGATCATCATAACGCATATTTAGCATACGGCCCCGTACTTTCGAGAAGTTTAAACGTTGATTTTTTATTAAGTTCCTACTCGGGAATTGGAATGTATCGTAACTGGAATGATGAGCATATTGATGAACCGATAATGCCCGAAGTTTATGAAAATTTGCATTTGAATAAAGACAATTCAAAACGGTATGATTTCTCTTTTCAACCGGATGTTGTAAGTATTTGTTTAGGAACAAACGATATGTCCGAAGGCGATCATATAAAACCAAGATTACCATTTAATGAGGATAAATATGTTTCAAATTATATTCATTTTATCAAGACAGTTTATTCACATTCGCCCAAAACAAGAATTGTTCTATTAAATAGTCCAATGGTTACAGGCGATAAAAACGATACTTTTATTAAATGCCTAAAAAGAGTGATTCAATCTTTTGATAGTGATAAAATTCATAAACCTATTGCTTTATTTGAATTTAAACCAATGATTGCTCATGGTTGTGGAGGACACCCAGACGTAAATGACCAAAAAATAATGGCAGAACAAATGAATTCTTTTTTTAAAAAATTATTAAATGAAAAATAACTTCATAAAATTCCTTTTTTTTCTGCTTTTTTCCAATTCTATAATGGCAAATGTTACGCTGCCAAATGTATTTTCAGACAATATGGTTTTGGAACGCAACACCGAAGTTGCAATTTGGGGTTGGGCCAATCCTAAAGAAGAAGTAGTGATTACACCAAGTTGGAACCATCAAACCTATAAAATCATAGCCAGCAATCAGGCGAAATGGGAAATCAATATTCCAACTCCAAAAGAAGGCGGACCTTATACAATTGTAATAAAAGGATACAATGAAATAACATTGAAAAACATCTTAATTGGGGAGGTTTGGTTATGTTCTGGACAATCTAATATGGAAATGAATGCCAGTTGGGGTATTAAAAACGGAGAAGAAGAGGCCAAAAAGGCTACAAATTCAAATATACATTTTTTCGCTGTTGAAAAAATTTCGGCAGAAACGCCACAAAATAATTTGTCAGGAAACTGGGCGGAATGTTCTCCTGAAACCATGAAAAAAAATAGTGCCATTGCTTATTTTTTTGCGCAACGAATTTCTGAAGATTTGAAAAATGTTCCAATTGGAATGATTGTTTCAGCTTGGGGTGCAACACCAGCTGAAGTATGGATTCCTGAAAATGTGATTCAAAATAATCCCGAATTATTGAATGCTTCTAAAAAAATAAATCCGAATGAATATTGTCCAATTGAACCCGCAAGAACTTTTAATTCTATGATAAATCCATTAATAGGATTTAAAATTGCTGGGGTACTTTGGTATCAAGGTGAATCTAATGTTGGCTCAACTATTTATGACAAAACATTTACTTCTTTAATAACTTCGTGGAGAACACTTTGGAAACAAAATTTTCCTTTTTATTTCGTTCAAATTGCACCCTATAAAAATGGTGAAGATCATTATAGCAGTGTTAAAATTAGAGATTTTCAAAGAAAAACGTTGCGACTTCCAAATACTGCAATGGTTGTAACAAGCGATATTTCAACAACGGAGGATATCCATCCAAAAGATAAAAAATCAGTTGGAATTCGTTTAGCAAATCTGGCTTTGACCAATATCTATAAGGCGAATACTAATTTAGTAAATGGTCCACTCTACAAAAACATAAAAATAGAAAATAACAAAATCGTTGTTTCATTTGATTATGCAGAAGGATTACATTTTTCTGATAAAAAATCATCCCAGTTTGAAATTGCTGGCGATGATAACATATTTTATGAAGCCGTAGCTGTTATCAAAAATAACAGTGTGATTTTAAAATCCGAAAAAGTAAAAACTCCAACAAAGGTTCGTTTTGCTTGGGAGAATACAGCTCAATCACAACTATTTAATCAATCAAATTTACCCGCTTCTTCATTTATAACCGAGTAAAATTTAAGCTTCATTAGAAGTGTAATAGAAAAATATATGAAAAATAAAGAATTAATCATCGCAGGAATTATGAGCCTGATTACCATTGGAACCATGAACGCACAACAAAAAACGCATTTAGACAAAACAAAACCAATCGAAGAACGTATTGATTTATTAATGAAACAAATGACGCTTGAGGAAAAAGTAGGTCAAATGAACCAATACAATGGATTTTGGGAAGTAACTGGTCCGGCTCCAAAAGGTGGTGATGCGGCATTGAAATATGAACATTTGCGAAAAGGATGGGTAGGTTCGATGCTCTCAGTGCGTGGTGTAAAAGAAGTTCTAGCTGTACAAAAAATTGCTGTGGAAGAAACCCGCTTGGGCATTCCATTGATTATAGGTTTCGACGTAATTCATGGTTATAAAACTTTAAGTCCAATTCCTTTGGCGGAAGCCGCAAGCTGGGATATGGAAGCGATAAAAAAATCGGCTCAAATTGCAGCGGATGAAGCTTCGTCTGTTGGAATCAACTGGACATTTGGTCCCAATGTAGATATTTCACATGATGCCCGTTGGGGGCGCGTAATGGAAGGTGCAGGTGAAGATCCTTATTTAGGAAGCAAAATTGCAATTGCAAGAGTAAAAGGATTCCAAGGTGAGACTAAAGAAGATTTGGCTAAAATAAATACTATTGCGGCTTGCGCCAAACATTTTGCAGCTTATGGTTTTATAGAATCTGGCAAAGAATATAATATGGTAGATATTAGTAATTCAAGACTCTACAACACCGTTTTACCGCCGTTTAAAGCGGCGGTCGACGCGGGTGTTCGAACGTTTATGAACTCATTTAATATCCTCAATGGAGTTCCGGCAACGGGAAGTCGTTTTTTACAAAGAGACTTATTAAAAGGAAAATGGAAATTTGATGGATTTGTCGTTTCAGACTGGGCTTCGGTTCATGAAATGATAGTACATGGTTATGCAAAAGATGGTGCCGATGCAACATTAAAAGCAGTAACAGCCGGTTCAGATATGGATATGGAATCGCACTTATATGTAGCCGAATTGACCAATTTAGTCAAAGAAGGAAAAGTAAAAGAAGCTTTGGTTGACGATGCTGTTCGAAGAATTCTTCGCGTAAAATTTGAATTGGGTTTATTTGACGATCCTTACAGATATTGTAACGAGGCGAGAGAGAAAGCAACCATTGGAAACAAAGCCAATAACAACGGGGTTTTGGATATGGCAAAAAAATCAATTGTATTGTTAAAAAACGAGACCAATTTACTTCCGCTGAAAAAAGCAGGACAAAAAATTGCATTGATTGGAGCTTTGGCAAATGACAAAAATAGTCCGTTGGGAAGTTGGAGAATTGCCTCTGATAATGATTCAGCCGTTTCGGTTCTTGAAGGTATGCAGCAGTACAAAGGTAATCAATTGACTTATGAAAAAGGAGCTGATTTGACAGTAGGTAAAACAGCTTTTATTGATGAATTGGTTTTTAATACAACCGATAAAAGTGGTTTTGAGGCTGCCAAAAAAGTTGCTGCATCTGCCGATGTTGTAGTTATGGTTTTAGGAGAACACGGTTTTCAAAGTGGTGAAGGAAGAAGCAGAACAAATCTTGATTTACCAGGTGTTCAAGAAGAATTATTAGAAGAAATTTACAAAGTAAATCCGAATGTCGTTTTGGTTTTAAATAACGGAAGACCACTGACAATTCCGTGGGCAGCAGAACATATTCCGACTATCGTTGAGGCCTGGCAACTAGGAACTCAAACCGGGAATGCCGTTGCGCAAGTTTTATATGGTGATTATAATCCTAGTGGAAAATTGCCAATGTCGTTTCCTAGAAACGTAGGACAAGTGCCAATATATTACAATAACTATAACACGGGAAGACCAACAAATATTGAAAAAAATGTGTTTTGGTCGCATTATACAGATGTTGAGAAAACACCTCAATATCCCTTTGGATTCGGATTAAGTTATACCACTTTCGATTATACAAATTTGAAACTAAATAAAACCACTTTCGCAAAAGGGGAAGTTGTAAAAGTTTCGGTTGAGGTGACCAATTCTGGTAATTACGATGGAAAAGAAGTAGTTCAATTGTATATTCACGATGAAGTTGCCAGTTTAGCCCAACCCGTAAAAGAATTAAAGGGATTTGAATTAGTTGAATTGAGGAAAGGAGAGACAAAAACTATAAACTTTACTTTGACAGACAAAGAGCTTGGTTTCTTTGACAATGACGGCAATTATTTAGTTGAACCAGGAACTTTTAAAATTATGGTTGGAGGAAGCTCCGACAAAGGATTGGAAAGTGCTTTTGAGTTGAAGTAAATGGCACTTCAAAAAATATTAAACAAAATATAGGATAAAAAAAAAGGGAGCCAATTCTAAGCTCCCTTTTTTTTATTTCAATTTCAAATTATATTTTTTCACCAATTCTAAAGTTGATTTATCTGTAGAAAAAACAGAATTTAAACCTTGTGGTTCTTGCGGCGGATCGGTTGTAAAAGGATCTCCTGGTTTCCATTTTCCATCTTGAGTAATAGCTTTTCCTTCACCACCAAATCCCCAAAAATTGGTAGCTTGCAATGGACCATTGTTCTTTTTGCTTTCTAAAACTCTATTAAAAATATAGTTGTAAAAAACATTTCTATTGGCAACTGATGACTCAGCAAGTAAACTTTCGTTTTCTCTAGGCAAGCCAAATTCTTCAATGATGATGGGGCGTTTAAGATTATTAGCCACTTTTACATGTTCATCAATATATTTTCTGGCATTTTCTAAAGTTGTAGGCAAAGTTTTTTCGGCATCATTGGCGTTAAACCAATTCCAGTTTTTGGGCCAAATGTGCATCGTTAAATAATCGATGTTTGGATTTTGATGGGTTCTTTCAAAGGTTTCCATGTTATCATTCGAACTGTTTCTTCCTTCGGAACCTGTAGAAATCAAATGATTTTTGTCTAAACTATCGATTAAATCGACAATATTGTTAAGCCAAGCCGTAAATTTTTCTTCGTTCTCAGGTGTAAAAGTTCGGGGTTCGTTACCTACTTGCCAAGCCATAATGGTATTGTCTTCAGTGTATTTTCTTTTGGTATAGGTATTTGTTCTTCCCAAAATAAATCTAACATGATTGTTTAACGCCTCCATACATGGTTCGCAACTATGAAACTTTTCGGTGTATGACATAAATTGTGGCCAAGTATTTGGGGCAATATTCGGAATTGGAATTGCACCTTGACCGTTCCATTCTAAATATTGCGACATACCGCCAGACCATTCCCAGTTATTGGTCAAATATAAAACGGCGTACATTTTGCGTTTACCCATTTCGGCAATCAAGAAATCCAAACCGTCTAGCAATTCTTGGTTGTATTTTCCTTGTTCATATTGCAAAGCTGGACGAACGGTAAAATCGTATTTTCCGCCATCGCCACCCACCAAAATTCGCAAGTTATCGATGCCGTATTTCTTCATCAAATCTAGTTCTCGAAGGAGTCTTTTTCTGTCTCCTACTTTTTTGGAAGCCAATAAACTTCCGTACCAATAGTTGGTTCCAATGTAAGAATAAGGTTTGCTTCCTTTGAAGAATTGAGTTCCTTTGACCGTAATTCTAGATTGTTGTTTTTGAGCAAAATCAATGGTTGTTACAAAGAAAACCAGTAGAAAAGTGAAGATGCTATATTTCATTTGTTTGTATTAGTTAGGTAAAACATACATTTTTGGCAAAGTGTTTATCAAAACTGACTTTGGTTTGGTTGCAAAACTCGAAAAATCAGCGGCGTTTGTGGTAGAAGGTGTTGGTACATAATAACCCGAACTGCTATTATTCCAAAACATAACAAAGCTAATTTCGATGCTGTTTGCAGTTAAAGTATTGTATAACAAATTAGAAAACCAACCCGAAATTGGCTGAATGGCAGACGTTACTTGATAACCAGTCTCGGTCATGGCAGCAATTTTTACTTTGGCTATAGCCAAATCAGAAACCATTTTCAGTTTTGCATTGGCTAAATCAGAACCTGCTTGTCCTTGATTGTTCAAATCCCCATAATTATCCATTCCCAAGACATCAACATAAGCATCACCAGGATAACGACTCAGGTAATTGGTAGCAGTAGAATAGGAATTGTCTGGAGAAAAGGCATATAAAATGTTGTGAACTCCCTTAGTGTTTTTTAGATAATCTACCGTGAATTGATAGGCAGTTTTATAATCATCTGGCGAACAATAATTAGCCCCCCACCAAAACCAACTTCCGTCAAATTCGTGAAAAGGCCTGAAAATAATTGGAATTAATTCTCCGTTAGATCCTTTTAAGTTTGAAATCACAGATGCAACTTTATCTAATTTTAGTTTATACCAAGCATTGTTAACTCCGCCTGGCAAAATACTTTTGAAAGCAGTTGTTTGTTGGTCTGCGGTCATGTCACTGGCATAAAAACTTGTTTCATTATTAGGTTCTCTTAAATGCCAACAAAAAGCAGTAATCATTCCTTTACTGTATGCTGCTTTGACATCATTTGTGATTTTAATTTCTTGCTGGTAAAACCAGTTATCGGCTTGACCGTTATTATTTTTATCAGTGATAAACATAAAATCGGAACCAAGAAGAGCAGGATCATATCCAGTAGTTTTCATAATATCAGATTGGGATGTCGACCCATTATTATAAAAACCATTAAAAGCATCTTGTTGTCCAATGGCAAATTTTGTTTTAGCTAATTTTTTTAGATTATAAAACAAAGCAACGGTTTCATTACTCGCATTAGCATCCACCATATAAGTTCGAACATTGGCTGTTGTTAAAACATCTGTAACTAACGGAGGAATAACTGGTGGTACTACAACTGGATCTGAAGTTCCTGGACTAGAGGAACAACCACTTATAAATAGTGAAAAACTAAAAATATAAAGACTAAGAAATAATTTTTTCATTTTTTGTGGATTTAATTCTGTGGATTAATTCTATGCAAGCTCTACTATTGTGGTAAGGACATTTCCAGAAACCAGCTTTGTCTTTTTCTATTAACGAATAATCGGCATAAACACCCCAAAACCACTCGCCATTTTGCTTGTCTAAAATATAATTCTTTACAAATTCCCAGTTTTTGAGAACAACTTCTAAGTATTTTTGATTGTTGGTAAGCTGATATGCATTATAAAAACCAATGAGTAATTCGGATTGTGGCCACCAATGTTTTTCGGCAATCAACTTGTTGTGTTCCGGTTCTAATTCGTACCAGAGTCCACCATCAATTGGGTCAATACCTTCGATAGTGGCATCGGTTAGGAGAATGGCGTATTTTTTGTAGCGTTGAATCAAATCTTGATTTTCTGAAATTTCGGCACATTGTAATAACAACCAAGCGGCTTCTATATCATGTCCGTACGAAATGACGTCTGGTTTTTCGATCCAGTTTTCGTCAAAAAACAGCTTTAAATGACCGGTTTCTTTGTTGATAAAATGCGTTTCGATGATTTCGAGTAATTCGACAATGTCATTTTTTAAAGTTTCGTCTTTCCAGACTTTATACAAATTGGCATACGCTTCAACGATATGCAAATGGGTATTCATTGTCTTTTTTTCGTTGGCATCCTTGTCACTTAAACGCAAATCTTCTATAGGTTTCCAATCACGAGTGAATGCTTCGAAATAGCCTTTGTTAGCTGGGTCGTAACTGTATTCTTGTATTTTTTTGTACAAGTTTACAGAAGAGGCCAGTGCTCTTTGGTCTTTAGAAATAGCATAATATTCGGTCATTCCATAAATCACAAAAGCCAATGCGTAAATTTGATTTTTGGTGTCTTTTGGCGTTTTATCCACATTGATACTCCAAAAAACACCGCCAAATTTACTGTCATAAAAATTATTTATGATGAACTCAAAAGCGTTTTTGGCTATTTTTTTATGTTCTTCGTCTTTTGTAATTGTATAAGCAGCAGAAAAAGACCAAAGTATTCTTGCATTAAGAACAGATCCTTTTTCTGCTTCTAAATTTTTATGTTCATTGCAATCTATTTGACCTATAAAACCACCGTTTTTTAGATCAATAGCATGCTTTGACCAATACTCAAGAATATTGTCGAGTTCAGTTGATAATTCGGTTTTTAGATTTTTTAATTTTGTAGACACTTATTGTACAATTTGTTTGTTTTTATTTACTTGTGCAATAATTGTGTTCACAGAACCTGCAGATGTAAAGGTATCTTCAGGCGAGTTTATCACATAATCCATTAATCTTTCAACGCAAGAAACGGCAACGTGCATTCTTGTATCAGAGGAAGCGTAATATATAAAAACAGTACCATCTTCATCTTCGATCCAGCCATTTGAGAATAAAACATTCGAAACATCACCAATTCTTTCTATTCCTTCGGGTGCCATAAAATGCCCAGCCGGTTTATGAATTACTTTTGAAATATCATTCAAATCTGTCATAAACATATATAAGGTATAACGCAATCCCGCAGCGGTGTTTCTAACACCATGAGCTAAATGTAACCATCCTTTTGATGTTTTTATTGGTGCTGGACCCAAACCATTCTTAAGTTCATAAACGGTATGATATTGCTTTCCGTAAATGATAGTTTCCTCTTTTACGATTGGATTTGTCATAGCATCAATATAACCTAGGCCAACGCCTCCACCATTACCTATATCAATAAAACCATCTTGAGGTCGTGTATAAACAGCATATTTTCCGTTGACAAATTCAGGATGAAATACCACATTTCTTTGTTGGCCCGTGTTCGAAATTAAATCTGGCAAACGTTCCCAATTTACTAAATCTTTGGTGCGAACAATCCCTGCATTGGCTATAGCCGAACTTGTGTCGCCTTTTGGTGCTTTCGGATCTTTTCGTTCCGTGCAAAAAATGCCATAAATCCAGCCATCTTCATGATTTACTAAGCGCATATCATAAACATTTGTATCCGGTTCTTCTGTTTGAGGAATAACGCAAGGTTTATCCCAAAACTTGAAATTATCAACTCCATTTGGGCTTTCGGCAATAGCAAAAAATGATTTTCTGTCTACTCCTTCCACACGAGCCACAAGAATATATTTATCATTCCACTTCATGGCACCAGCATTGAAGGCTGAGTTAATCCCAATTCGTTCTATCAAAAATGGATTCGTTTCTTCACTTAAATCATAACGCCATTCAATTGGAGCGTGATTACCGGTTAGGACAGGATTTTTATATCTATTGAATATTCCATTTCCTATTGTAGATTGTGGTTCGTTTTTTTTCTCAATCAATTGTTGAAATTCTTTTTCGAGTTCAAGTTTTCTTTTTTGAAAATCAGTATGTATTATTTTTGTTGTCATAATTGATAATTCTAAAATCAAGTATTATTTAGTTAAATTTCTTTTTTTGTTCAGGTCTTGTTCAATTGTCTGCAATTTTTCTTCGGTCAGCGGGTAAAACAGAATAAAAAGCACCGAAACTGCTGCGGCAACTGCCGGAAGAATACTCAACATCAATTGAATTCCGTTTTGGGTTATTGCAGTTTGCTCTATATTTGCTTGAAAGCCATAATAACCCAAAAGCCATCCTGTTGTGGCTCCACCTATTGTCCATCCAAATTTTTGTGACATAGAGGAAGCAGAAAACACAAGACCTGTAGCTCGTCTTCCTTGTTTCCATTCCGAATAATCAGCACTATCCGCATACATCGACCATATTAGCGGGAAAATGCAACCCGCACAAATGCTTATCAGTACTTGGAAAGCCATAATAAGTAGCGTATCTTCCTTACCAAAAAAGTAGAAAATCACACTTAAAATTGATGCTAATGTCATTGCCCCAAAAAAGGTGTTCTTTTTTCCAATTCTGTTTGCGATTGGAGTAGCAGCTATTACTCCAATAATATTTGCTGCCTGCCCTAAAACTAAATACAAGGAAGTAGGTGTCATTGCAAAATCCTCTCCAAACACATTAAAATTATAGCTCACAGTATGGCTTACATAGTATTTGAAGTAATAAACTGCAGCACCATCCCGAATGGAATTAAACACTAATGCCCCAATTCCAGCCCCAAGAAGAATCCACCAAGGTCTATTTTTCCATAAATCTTTAAGGTCTTCTTTCAAAACAGTTTTCTCATCAGAAATAGGTTTAACTCTTTCTTTAGTAAAAAAGAAACAGCCCCAGAAAAATAGAGTAGTAATGATTCCGAAAACTATTATTGTGTAAAGCCAGCCTGTTTTTGAATTAAGGTTACCTCCAAAATGATTTACCAATGGCTCTATTAACCAGAGCGCCAGTAGGCTTCCGCCAAAAGCAAAAACCATGCGGTAAGAAGATAGTGTTGTGCGTTCTTTTCTGTCAGAAGACATTACTCCTAATAAGGATGCGTAAGGAACATTAATTATTGAGTACACCATCATCATCAAGGAATAGGTGACATAAGCGTAAATTATTTTCCCTTTTTCATCAAAATCAGGCGTGTAAAAGGTTAAAACACCTATTAGCGCAAAAGGAATCGCTGTCCATAGCAGATAAGGTCTAAATTTACCCCAACGCGTTTTTGTTCGGTCTGCAATGATTCCTACCAATGGGTCAAAACAGGAATCCCAGATCCTTGTAATAAGAAACATTGTTCCGACGACGGCAGGTGCAATTCCGAAAACATCTGTGTAAAAAAACATCAGATACATACTGAAAATTTTCCAGAACATAGAAGAAGCTGCATCGCCTAATCCGTAACCAACTTTTTCTTTAATACTTATTTTATCTTGCATTTGTTTATTTTGAGGGCTTTATGTTAATGGATTATTTTTGATATAGTTTTTCTTTGGCGGCCTTTTTCTCGAATAAAATCTTGTCAAGATTATAAAAATCAACAAAATCTTTTTCACTCACTTGTCCTTTGTAGGGTGCGTAATAATGCATTTTTTTTTCTTTTTCTTGCCAACCATGATTTCTCCATACTAAAACATAGCAGATTTTATAATCACCAATGGCTTTTATCAAAGTATCTGTCCACCATTTATCATAAGGAATTGCCTCGTAACCTGTTTCTGCAAATGCCATAATTTTATTTTGTTCTTTGGCAACTTCATCCATAATTTTAAATTGTCTTTGGCAATTTTCAATAAATGAATTGTCTTTAATGGGATCATTATATTGATAGTTATCAAAGCTTAGAATATCGACATAATTTGACCCTGGGTAATATTCAAGAAACTCTTCTTTAGTTTTGAAATCGGCAGTATTGTACACATAAATTAAATTATGCACTCCTTTTTTTTGTAAATAATCGATGGTAAATTTCCATAGAGTCTTGAATTCTTCTGGGCTTGCATTGTTTTTACACCACCAAAACCAGTTTCCCGTAAGTTCATGATATGGGCGATACAACATAGGAATTGGTTTCCCCTTTTTATCTTTTAATGTCAAAATATATTTAGCTGCCTCGTCTAACCAAGATTTGAATTTTTCATGACTAATTCCTCCGGGTAATACTGATGCAAGCGATTTTGGTGTGATATCCCAGGCATTTTTTCCAGTCAAAGGATTATCAAAATGCCAGCTAAGAGTAATAATTCCTCCTCTCGAATAACCATCCTTAATAAATTGTCTCATTTTATCAAAAGGAATACCATCAATATTCTTACCTGACTTTTTTTCTAAACCACCAAGATCCCATCCATAAACACCAGGATAATCACCCGTGACGTCTTTTACATCGCTTCTTCCTAGTTCATACTTCCAGTTTACACCATAAGCCAAATCGTCTTGATGGCCAAATAGTATTCCTTTGTCGATTAATTTAGTTAAATTTTTATACAATATTATAGTTTCATATGTCGATTTTTTATCAGAAATTGATGATTTAGTATTAATAGATTGAGCTTTCAAACAGAAAGAGATACCTATGAGAATGCAGGTAAAAGAAACAGTAATAGTTTTTTTCATAAATAATTTGTTAGCTAAGCTAGT
>CANBWX010000072.1 GCA_947373225.1 Flavobacteriaceae bacterium
GTAAATTTAAATCATATTTCACAATGTTTTTTGCATATGAAAATTGAAATACAATTACACAAGTTTATACTTGTATTCCGATATTATTCGTTTTTTAATGTAGAAATGATTGCTGCGGGAACTTTAATAACCGTTCCATGGCGGGTTCCTAAAGGGAAACTAATTTCATCCGAAATATCTTTCCATCCATTGGAGATTTCTTTTACAGCACCATATCTTTTGTCTTTGTATTTATCAAAATACACCACCCGATTTCCGTCGATTTGAGTAACTGTTGGTCCTTCCGCCCAATAATTTCCTGTTATAGGTTTGCTGGCTTTGGTGTAAGGTCCTGTTAAATTATCGCTATAGGCTGTTTTTATATTTTTCTGTATTGGGTTTAGGGTTTCGTCTTTTAAGAACATGGTAAAGCCCTTATCTTGTTTTACAATAGTGGCATCAATGACATTAAAACCGGGATCGTAAAGAAGTTTTGTACGAGAGAATTTTTTAAAATCTTTCGTAATTGTATAATATATTCGATGATTATATCCTTTTTCCTCGTCAGATTTTGTTTCTGTAAACTTACCATCTATAGTTGATGCCCAATAGATCATGTAATTATTGTTTTTGCTGTCGAATGTTATTTCGGGTGCCCAAGTATTTTTTGTGTTTTTTTCATGCGCCATAACGGGAATAAATTCTTGTTTAGACCAATGAATTAAATCGGTAGAGGAAGCATAGCCAATTCCTTTGTCTGTCCAGCTAACCGTCCAGACCATGTGGTACAGTCCATCACCGCCCTTAATAATACAAGGATCTCTCATTAATTTATCTTTGCCAACTTCTGGAGTTAAAAAAGAGGTGTCGTTTTTAAGTGCCTTCCATTTATACCCATCTTCACTATAGGCTAAATGCATACCATCTTCGCCATTTCCTTTGAAATAAGAAAAAATATATCCTTCCGGTTTTTGAATAAATCCATTTACTGCCAACCATTTTTCGCATGCTTTTGGCCATGTTGCATTGGTTCCTTCTGTGCCTAAACCAAAACCGTGTCCGCCTTTTTCATACACGTGTATTTCTCCTAAAACATTGTGCTCTTTTAAGGCGAGATAATAATTGATTGTATTGGCTACAGGAACCGTTTTATCGTCTGTTGCATGCACTAAAAACGCTTTTGGAGTATTGGAATCGACCTGTTTTTCATTCGAATATTTGGCAGTCATTTCCTTGCTGGCATTTGTTCCCAAAAGGTTCTCTTTTGAACCCTTGTGTGTAATTGCGTCTTCCATAGAAATAACGGGATAGACCAAAATAGCAAAATCTGGACGCGCACTTACATTGTCTTTTGAATCATACACTTTATCATTATAATGTGTGGATAAAGTGGTGGCTAAATGTCCTCCTGCCGAAAATCCCATAATTCCAATTTTAGTTGCGTCTAAATGCCATTTATCAGCATTGTGCCGAATCATTCGAACCGCTTCTTGCGCATCTTGCAAGGGACCAATTGATTTGTCTGTCATAATTAAATCACTGGGAAGTCTATACTTTAAAACAAATGCCGAAATTCCCAAGCTATTGAACCATTTTGCCACTTTATAACCTTCTTTATTGATTGCCAAATGTCCATAACCTCCACCAGGGCAAATAATAACGGATGTTCCATTCGACTTTTCTTGATCTGCCAAAAAAACGGTTAATGTGGGTTGCGAAACTTTATCAATTCCTTTTATAACTCCTTCGGTATCATTGATAATTACTTCTTTATATTCGGCTGATGGTATAGATCCAGGAACAGTTTCCCATAACGGAATCTCTGTGTTTTGGGAATAAATTAAGGAAGTAAACCCAAAACTTAAAACGAAAATTAGAGCCTGTAATTTGGAGTTATACTTTTTCATTGTTTAAAATTTTATTTTATAAATTTCGGATCCTGCTAATAAGAAGCATCCCAATCCATAATCTTCAAAATCTGGAATTTTGTCATACGTTAACGGCTGACCGTCTTTTGGTTCTTTTCCAGTTGATTGCATAAAACCTAAAAAGCCGTTTTCGTGCAAGCTTTTTTCGGTCATTGCTGTCCATGCTTTTTTTATGATGGGTAAATAAACGTCTTTTTCTAAAATTCCGCTATTGATTCCGTAAGCCATTCCGTAGACAAATAAAGCCGTACCAGAGGTTTCTTTTTCTCCAAAGTTGTTTTTGTCGTGTAAACTTACGTTCCAAAAACCATCTTCACGTTGCACTAATGCGAGCGCTTTGGCCATAGCCTTAAAATCAGAAATATACTGTTTTCTATGCGCTTCGTTTTTTGGTGCAATCGTCAAAACTTTTGTCAAGGCAGCAAAAACCCATCCATTTCCGCGACTCCAATAGCAATCTTCACCGTTTGGTTCTTTGTACGGTGCATCAAAATCGGCATCGCGCCACCATAATCCATCTTTAGGATTAAAAAGGCCGTGATCGCCATGATTATTTCTGGAATACATGTACATAGCATACATTTTTTCGAAATAACGATTGTCTTTTTCCAAAACTCCCATTTTTGCAAAAACAGGCATTCCCATTTGGATGGCGTCAATCCAAGACCAATCGTTTAGTTGAGGTGTATTTAGCAACATATTCATGCACTCTTTTGTGTTCTTCAATTTTTTGGTATCGGGTTCTAAATTGTATAAATCGATGTAGGTTTGAGCGGCACAATAATTATCGGCATTGCGAGTCGTGTTCCCACTATTGAATCCCCATTTATGAAATTCGGCCCACGAATAAGCATAATTATAATAGGTTTCTTTTGGGAAAATTTCGTGTAAAGCCATTAAACCTTCATAATACACGCTGCGCGTCCAAATATTGCTGGGGCGTTCCTTGTTGGTGATTATAGTTTTGCCGCTATCAGGCCATTTATCCATAAAATAATCATTTGCTGATTGCATTTGTTTTAAAACCAAGGCTCTGTCAAATGTTTGTTGCGCCAATGCTACGCTAGTAGAAAGTAGCAATAGTGCGGAAAATAAAAGTATTTTTTTCATTCTTTGGAAATCTATATTTTAATAATTAGTTGTTTAATTTTAAGGGAGTAATAGTCACAGGTCCCAATAATCCGGAAGGAGTAGGATCCCATTTTGTGGCATCAAATTTATTATAATCTTTATCAACCATGTTTATTTCGTAAAATATTTTCCATTCTTCGCCTTTAAGTTCCATATCTCGGACTCTGTTGGCGCCAAGATTGGTGACTTGAACGGTCAATTTATTTTTTCCTTTTTTCAATTTCCCTAAGTTGATCGTAAAAGGATTAGCCCAAACTGTTCCAATGAAAGTTCCATTTAACCAAACCTTAGCACTTTCACGTACGTCACCAAGATTTAAACTCCAATTCTCAGCTTCTGTTTTAGGTGCATCAAATTGCAAATTATAAGTGGCGGTTCCAGAAAAAGCTTCAGCATCATGGCTTAATTTTGTCCAAGATTCTAAAGTTGAAATTGTAGCTTTTGCTGGTAATTTTGGTCCGCCTTTATCAAATGAGATATCCCAATTTCCTTTTAAAACAATTGGTTCGGATGCTTTTTCGAAATATCTCCATTCTTTCTGAGAAGCCGTCTTTTCTGTTTTTAGAATAATCGATTGCCCAGATTCAATTCGAAGTTTTACCAAGGTAACATTCGTTTTCTTTTCAACTATTGCATTGCCATATTCTTTGGTCAAAGGATCAAAAATAACTACTTCTTTATTGCCAACTCTCAACGGAATAAATCCATCAATTACTTTTGAAGTATGATTCACTAAATAGTATATTTTTTCTCCGTCTATTTCTCTTCGAATGTATTTTAGCCCCGTATTTACTAATGTTTCAGGATATACATCGGCATTTTCTAGCGCTTTGAAAACATCAGAAACAGGCTCGATATTCTTCTTGTTTTCGGCAATTAATACGGTTAATTTTTTGTTTTGTGCTTCGTAATCTTTAAAACCAGGAACAGAAGTGGGAAGTCCTTCAAAAATAATTTTTGCCCCTTCTTTTTTCAAGGCTATTAATTTTTCTAAAGTTGCCAAAGGCATTTTTTCACAAACAGGAACAATCAAAGATTTAAATGTTCCACCCAGCAAGATTATTTTTCCTTCTTTGACCTGCGCTTGAGCAATAAAATTATCCGAAATATAATCTACTTCATATCCCTTTGTCTTTAAGTTTTTGGTAGTATCATAAAACGATGTTCCTTTTAACCATTCTGTAAGGGTGTGAATTTTGAATTGAAAAAATAAAGTTCCGCCTTGGTACTTGTTCCAAGTGTCATAAATAGGCCAATACAACAAATTTTCATTGTCCGATTTACCTTGTTGCAACATCGACTGGCAATTTGCGATATACGAAAATAGGGCAGGAGCATCCTCCCAAGTTGGGTCCGTTGGATTGAAATTTGCCGAAGCATAAAATTTCCATCCCGGCCATTTAGCTCTTTCTGGCGAATAGGTAGAACCGTGAAGAAAAATATGGTTGATTCCGTTGAGAAGCAACTCCTCGGCTTCAGGTTTACATTGAGATAAGGCGATTTTGAAATGTTCTCGCAACCAAGTAAAAGTTTCTGAAGAAACTAACGGTTTTCCAGAAATATGAGCCGCGGATGATGAGAATTTAAGCATCGCAGGATCAGCATTACCTTCGATAAAGTCTTGTTTTTCACGTCTTAAACCAGAAATATCAAATGGCATAGAACCAAAAGTTTCGCATTCAGGAATATCTGCCGAAGCATATAAATCGATCAAATTCCCCGGTGATCCATGTGCTTGAAGACGAGTTTTGAAATTTTTGGAATGCGCCCAATTCGTCCAAGGTTTATCAAAACTATTCAATAATAAATCGGAAATTGTTTCGCGATAATCCGCTTTAATTCTATTGTCAACCTCATTATCGGTTTTGCTTAATAATTTTGGGAGTTGTTTTTTAAGATCATAACCTCTTCTGTTTTGAAATTCGGTAAAGAATTCGGGTGTAAAATTGGTGTCATACACTTCATAACTATCGTTGAAAATCGAACGAATTTTCCCTTCAAATCCTTTGAAAGCTTTATCAAACGGAACCACGTAAGTATTTAGTGCTTCTTCCGAATAATGATCTAAAGTATAGCCTTTTCCTCCCGGGGCAGCTCGTTTTACTTGCTGTCCTGTTTTACCACTAAAAACCGCATATAATGTATAATCGGTTTTTTTGGCCTTCCAATTTAAAAGCGTTCCTTGTAATTGATCCGTTAGGTCAATATAAGAGCCATCGACATCATAGGCTACAACATACAAAAGTTTAGCGGGAACTTTTTCTTTGGTACTATCGGGTTTAATTTCCTGAGTTATTGTCGCTCCTTTTTTTACAGTGTATTTTTCTACTACTAATTTTGTGGCAGCATAAGGCAATGTTACTTGCAGTCCGCCATAAGGCCAGCCTGTTCCTAGCACCATGTCAACTTGTATGCCAGTGCTGTCGGCAACATGAATGGTGTATTTCAACATTTCCATCCATTTTGGAGAGAGATAATCAATGAAATTAGCTTCTTCACCTTTTACTCCGTAGATGGGGGTTATTTCTACTCCGCCAATTCCGGCTTTTTGCAAATCGAGAAGGTTTTTTTTGAGATTAGGTTTATCCACGGCGCTTCCCATCCACCACCAGCGAGCCCAAGGCTGATTGGTATTAGTGATTACTGGCCAAGGTGAAGTTGTCGTATTTTGAGCCACCGCTTGCAAAGAGAAAAGGATCCCTAAAAGTACAAAAGCGTAATTTTGTTTCTGTTTCATCAACATAAATTATTGTTTTGATTATTAATTGTTTTATACCATTAAAACTAGTTAAACTTTGTTCTTTTTTCTATGAAAAAATACATAGTACAATAATCAATACCGTTTGAATACTTTTCATTTGCTAATTTATTAAAAGATTTGAAGTAAAAATAAATTATCCTATTACGAATGCTATCCTGTTGCATCCTGTATCCTAATTCATCCACCTATATTCATATTTTTAAAATATGGAGCCTACTCAAAAAGGTTAACCATTAAGGAATACAACACCATAAAAGGGAAAAACTTTAACATCCTCATTAATCAACTCCTATCTATATACGACCTATTAACCAACTAATAATAGAAATAAAACGGCTTTATTTTTTGAATTATTTAAAAAAAACGTTTTAAAAAAAAACATACTAAAATTTATATGTTAAAAAAATATACAAAAAAAATAAAAAACATCATTATTTTTATATTTAAAATATTGATTTTTAACAACTTAAATTGTTACAGTTCTTTTTTTTTCATATAAAAAAAAGAACTATAATAAATTTACAGGGTAGTACAGGATGCCGATATTTTGTCTTGTGAATATATTTGGAAATAATTAACAACTAAAATTAATCTAATATGAAAAACAAATTTACCTATTTGTTTATTATAGCTCTGTTTACTTTGATGTATTCATCGGGCTATGCGCAGAACAAAGTGGTTAAAGGAAAAATCACAGATGCTGCAGGACTTCCTTTACCCGGTGCCAACGTAATTATTAAAGGAACTCAAAAAGGAACAAGTTCTGATTTTGATGGGAATTATACCATCAGTGCAGCTTCAGGACAAACACTTGTTTTTACTTTTACTGGTTCTAAAACAGAAGAAAAAACAATTGGTCAATCGTCTGTTTATAATGTTAAATTAACTGACAATAGTAAAGCTCTTGAAGAAGTTGTTGTTGTAGGTTACGGAGTAAAGAAGAAAAAAGATCTTACAGGATCTGTTGTCAGTGTAAATGCGGAACAAATTGCTTCTAGACCTGTACAAAATGCTGTTCAAGCTATGCAAGGAAAAGCAGCTGGGGTAGATATTTCTTCAAACGAACGTCCTGGTTCTGTGGGAACTATTACTATTCGTGGGGTACGTTCTATTTCTGCTTCAAATTCACCACTATATGTAGTGGATGGAATTCCTATTAGTTCAGGAACTGTTTCTGATTCAAATGCTGGAGGTATCGATTTCTTGAATCCTAATGATATTGAAGCTATTGATGTTTTGAAAGATGCATCAGCTACTGCTATTTATGGTTCTCGTGGTGCAAATGGTGTTATCATTGTAACAACTAAAAAAGGTAAAAATGGAAAATTCACATTAAATTATGATAATTCTGTAACAACTGAAACCTTGCATCAGTATGCACCAATGATGAATTCTGCACAATATATAGATTTTCGTCGTTGGGCTTATTATTATTCAAATCCAGCGGTATATCCAAAAGGAAATGCGCCAACAATTGCTAATGACCAAAATATTTTCTTAGCAACTGCTGATCCATCAGCATGGGCAAACATCCAAAAAGGATGGAATGGAGGAATTTGGGATGGTTCTAAAGTTGGGACTACAGATTGGACTAAGTTTGTTGCTCAAACGGGGATTACACAACAACATAATATAAGTGTTAGTGGTGGTACTGATAAAATGAAAGCGTATGGGTCTTTTGGTTATTTAGATAATACTGCAACATTAAAGGGTCAAGGTTTAAAACGTTATAATGGTGTTGCAAATATTGATATTACTCCAACTAAATGGTTTTCTATGGGAGCTAGTCTTAACACAAGTTATTCTGTAAATGAATATGGACAATCAAACGTGGGAAGATCTGCTACTACAAGTTCTGCTGGAATTTTTCAAACGGCATTATTACAACTTCCTTACGCTGTTCCTTATGATACCAATGGAGTTAAAATTGCTAATCCAGGTGGAAACGCAGTTATTAGAACCGTTGTAGGTGAGGATCAATTATCTCAAGATCAACGTGTAACAATACGTGCTTTTGGAAGTATTTATACTCAATTTGATTTTGGTTCACTCGCTCATTCACTTGATGGTTTGAAATACCGTGTTAATTTTGGTCCAGATATTACTTCTTACCGTGATGGTGTATTTTTAGATGGTACTTCTGCAGTTCGTTCTGGTACAAGTTTTGCTTCATTGTCAAAGAGTCAAACGATATCTTATACTTTAGATCATTTAATTTTTTATAATAAATCTTTAGGTAATCATAATTTTGGTGTGACATTGTTAAAAAGTCAAACCGTATATTCTAATGAATCTAGTGCCATGTCAGCAAATAACGTTTTGAATACTGCTAACAAATGGAATGCTTTGACACCTGCTAATGTTACACTTGCTGGTTATTCTTCTAATATAATAAACTCAGGATTATTGTCTTACATGGGTAGAGTAAACTATAGCTATGCCGACAAATATTTGATTACTGCTTCAGGTCGTTATGACGGTGCTTCACAATTAGCACCAGGAAACAAATGGGCTTTTTTCCCTAGTAGTGCTTTAGCTTGGCGTTTAGATAAAGAGAACTTTATGAAAAATGCTACTTGGGTTAATCAATTAAAACTAAGAGCAGGTTTTGGTATTACAGGTAATGCTGCAGTAGCTCCTTATGCAACTCAACCACCATTAGTAGGTATACTTTACCCAACAGGAGCAGGTTTAGTGAATAATGCTGTACTAGGTAATACAAGTTTAGGTTGGGAAAAAACTGCTCAATTTAACTATGGTGTAGATTTCGGAATCTTTAATAACAGAATATCAGGTAGCTTAGAATACTATACAAGTAGTACAACTAATTTATTATTAAATAGAAGTATCCCTACAGTTACTGGTTTTACTAGTACTTATGCAAACGTTGGTGCAACCGCAGGAAGCGGAGTAGAGCTTACTTTGAATACTTTAAACATAAAAACAAAAGATTTCGAATGGAGTTCTAGTCTTAGTGCTTCAACACAAAAAAGTCATATTGTTACCTTACAAAACGGAAAATTTGATGATATTAACAACAACTTATTTATAGGGCAACCCGTAAATGTAGTTTATGGTTTTGCATCTAATGGAATATGGAAAGCATCTGACGCTGTTGAAATGGCGAAGTTTAATGCTAACGGTGCTGGATTTACAATTGGTAGTGCTAGACCTGTAGATCAAAATGGTGATTATAAAATTGATGCTACTCATGACCGTGTAATTATTGGAACTTCTGATCCAAAATATATTGCTGGATTAACAAATACTTTCAAATATAAAAACTTAGATTTCTCATTCTTTATTTATGGTCGTTTCAAATACCTATACAATACTGGAGGAGAAAACGAAGGTGCAATACTAGGGCAAAGATCGATTAATTATTATACTGATGTTAATACCAATGCTGATTACCAAAAACCAATCGCTTCGGCGGGTACTGGTGACCAATTTTATCCTATCTTAGGATACACTGATGGTTCGTTCCTAAAAATACGAAATGTCTCTGTAGGATATAGATTTGCAGATGAATTTGCTCAGAAAATTGGAGTTTCTAAAATGAGATTGTATCTTCAAGCTACTAATCCAGGTTTCATTTTCTCTAATGTTAAATGGACAGATTTAGATACACAAACTATGGCTTCAAACAGAGGGTTTACTTTAGGGTTTAATGTACAATTCTAAAATTAAATTTTAATAAAAAATATATTATGAAAAATCACAAAAAACTATATATCAAGTTGATGCTAGTTGCTTCATTGGGACTTACGAGCTCATGTAATCAAGATTTTCTTAACGAAAATTTGACTACAGCATATAGCAAAGATTATTATAAAACTGAAGCAGGTATTCAAACTTTAGTTGTAGGTACTTATTATCAAGTATTTGATCTAGATAAGGCAACCGAGGTACCTCTTACAGCATCAGAATCTGGAACAGACGAATTTCATGCAGGTGGTGATCCATCAAACTGGACATGGAACTCATATACAAGTGGTTTTGCAGCTTTTGTAACTGTATCTAATGCTAATACAATAGCAGCTAATACCAATTGGGACAATCTATACACAGGTATTGGAAATGCAAATCAAATTATTGAATCAGCTACTGCAATTGCTTCTACTAATCCTGCTATCAAACAAACTGCATTAGGTGAAGGTTATTTTTTGAGAGCTTATAACTATTTAAAATTAGTAAGCCAATATGGAGGTGTACCATTAAAAACTAAGGTTAGTTCAACTGTAGAATTAGAATTTACTAGAGCTACTTCGCAAGCAGTATTTACGCAAATTATAGCTGATTTTACTCAAGCTTATACTTTATTAGGGGCATTTTCAACACCAGGTAAAATTTCTAAAGATGCTGCTGCTCATTTTTTAGCTAAAGCTTATTTAGCTCGTGCCAGCGAAATTAATGACTCTTGGAACTCGGCTACAAAAACTGCCGATTTGCAACAAGTAGTAACCTTGTCTGACGAAGTTATTTCTCACCATCCATTAGCCACTAACTTTGCCGATTTATGGAACTTTACAGCTCCAGATGGTGCAAATGAAAAATTACCAGAATTAATTTTATCAGCCCAATTTAATAGTAATGTTTTAACTACTGGTGGAAACTGGCAACATTTATACTTCCTTTCTGTTTATGACAAGCAGCTAGATATGCAACGTAACACAGCAGGTGGTAGACCATTTAGCCGTTTAGCTCCAACCTATTTTGTTTATAACGTATTTGACCATGTTAACGATTCTCGTTTATGGAAAAGTTTACAAACAAAAAGTATTGTTAACAAAGCAGTCGCTCCATACGTTAATGGTGATTTAGGTATCATGTACGTTATTAATAGTGCTACAGATACTCGGTTTGCTAAAACTAAAAATATTAGTACTGTAGTATACGCAAAAACGGGTAAAACAATACCAACTGTATGTGTAGCTTATGCAGCGGATCACCTTGGTTTAATGGCAGATGTAACATTCCCATCATTGAGTAAATTCATGGATGGATCAAGAATTGATATGACCAACACAAAAGGATCACGCGATTTAACATTAGCGCGTTCTGCAGAAACTTATTTGATGGCTGCTGAAGCAAAAATACGTTTAGCAAAAGCGGGTGCAGGTGCTTATGCAGATGCTCTGCCTTATATCAATACAGTGCGTGCACGTGCTGCTTACAAATCATCTGAAGTTCGTTCTGCTTATACGGATGGTTCAGCTTCTTGGACATCTGCAGGACAAAATGGTATAGCAATCTCTTATATTCCTGAGAATTCTTATTATGAATCTAACAATATTCCGACTGTAACCACAGCAACTAGCTTGACAATTCCTAGTATTAGTTCTTTGCCTGCAGAGGATAATGCTGTAATTACAACATTAGGATATTCAAGTGATTACGACCGTATGTTGTGTTTAGTATTGAATGAGAGAACTAGAGAACTTTGCGGAGAGTTTCTTCGTTGGGAAGACTTAAGTAGAACCAAAACTTTAATAGCTAGAGCAAAAGCTTACAATCCAGAAGCAGCTGCAAATATTCAAGATAAACACTTATTGCGCCCTATTCCTCAGACATTCTTAGATGCAGTATATGCAAGTGGAGCACCATTGTCATCTTCAGCTAAACAAGCCATGCAAAACCCTGGTTACTAAATTAGTGTGATTGTAATCACCTAATCTTTATTTAATATTATTAAAGCGCTATAGTTCTATACTATGGCGCTTTTTTTATTTACAGGGCAGAGCAGGACACTTTTTTTGTAAAACTCTATTATCTTTCAACTTCTATTCATCTAAATAATTCTAAGAATGGTTTGTTTTAAAAAGCTACTGGTTTCTCTTGTTTTATGTGCTCCGTTTTTATTGACAGCCCAAATTAAATTACCTGCTTTGGTCAGTGATAACATGGTTTTACAGAGAAATTCATCTATAAATTTATGGGGTTGGGCGTCGCCAAATGAAAAGATACGCATTCAATTAGAATGGCAAAACACTCCTGTAGAAACTATTGCAGATAAAGAAGGAAATTGGAATGTGACTGCCAAAACACCAGAAGGCAGCGAAAAAGCATATACTGTAATTTTAGAAGGCACAAATAAAATCACGCTTCATAATATTCTTGTAGGAGAAGTATGGGTTTGTTCTGGACAATCTAATATGTTTTTTACGGTTGGAAGAGAAGAAAATAACTGGAAGACAGGTGTTCAGAATTATCAAGACGAAATTCAAAATGCAAACTATCCTAACATTCGACTATTTACTGTTGCCCTTGATGCTTCACCAAAACCACTTAATGATGTTAAGGGAAATTGGGAAATATGCTCACCAAATACCATAGGAAAATTTTCGGGTGTGGGTTATTTCTTTGGAAGAGAACTGTTTCAAAAATTGAATATTCCTATTGGATTGATCTCCTCTTCTTGGGGCGGAACAAAAGCCGAAGCTTGGACTTCACAACAAGTATTGGAAGAAAATACTAATTTCAGTCCAATTTTAGAACGTAATGCAATAAAAGAAAAAACATATTACACAGATTTGGCAACCTATTATTCCAATATTAGAAAACAACAATTAGATACGAATAAGGATTCGGAATTATCTAAAACGGTATTCAAAAAACCAACAAGAGAAAGTGCAAACAAAGAACCTTTTGTACTTTATAATGCCATGCTACATCCGTTAATAAACTATACAATTAAAGGAGTAATTTGGTATCAAGGCGAAAGTAATGCGGATAAAGCATATCAATATCGAAGCCTATTTCCAGCAATGATTAAAAATTGGAGAAGCGACTGGAAACAAGGTGATTTCCCTTTTTATTATGTTCAAATTGCACCACATAACAGCCAGAATCCCGAGATACGAGAAGCGCAACTCATAGCGTTGAAAATGGTCCCTAATTCGGGAATGGTAGTAACAACTGATGTGGGTGATGCAAAAAATATTCATCCAATTGACAAGCAAACTGTTGGGAAGCGCCTCGCTCTTATAGCGCGTGCAAAAAACTATAATGAGCCTAATTTACCATATTCAGGACCTATTTATAACCACATGAAAATAAATAGACAACACATTCAAATTTATTTTGATTACGCCAATTCGGGACTCACAAATAAAGGAGAACAATTAAAGGAATTCGAAATTGCTGGCGAAGATCATATTTTTTATCCAGCGGAAGCTGCAATAAAAGGAAACACATTAGTTGTTTCTTCTTCTAAAGTAAAAAAACCAATAGCTGTTCGTTTTGCATGGAAAGCCGTTCCCGAAGCCAATTTATTCAATACCGAAAACTTGCCGGCATCCCCTTTCCGAACTGATGATTGGCCTCAAAAAACAGACATGGATTTTTAATATTTTTACATAAAATTAAAACATATTAATTCAATTAACCACCCCCAAATAAGATGCGCTATTTAGTTATTTTGCTAATTTGTTTTCAGTTGAATGCACAACAAAAAATAGATCGAAAAGCTTTAGTTTCGAGACATAATATCGAAAACATTGCAATCGACACCCTGGCTTCATTGAGTGTAGGAAACGGAACTTTTGCTTATACTGTTGATGTTACAGGACTACAAACTTTTCCCGAAACGTATCAAAACGGAGTTCCTTTGGGAACACAATCCGAATGGGGCTGGGACAGTTATCCAAATAACCAAAATTATAAATTTGAAGAGTCACTAAAAGAATACGATCAGTATAATCGGAAAGTTTCGTATTCAGTGCAATTAAAAACTCCAGCAAGACAAGCGGAAGTGGTTAATTTTTTTCGCGCCAATCCACACCGATTACAACTCGGAAATTTAGGTTTGGAGTTGTATAAAAAAAATGGTGAATCAGCGAAACCAGAAGACATCAAAGACATCAAACAAACCTTAAATTTATGGACAGGTCAAATTGAAAGCCATTTTTCAATAGAAGGAATTCCGGTAACAGTCTGGACTGCTTGTCACCAAGATCAAGATGTCATTGGAGCTAGAATACAATCGGATTTAATTAAGAAAGGACAATTAAAAATTCGTCTAAGATTACCTCAGCCAACTGGAGAATGGGCAGATTTTGGTACAAAATGGAACAATAAAACAAATTATACAAGTAGCCTTTCTTCTAAAAAGAAACAAGAAGCATTAATTACCCGCAAAATGGATTCGATAACCTATCATATCGGATTATCGTGGGACGGAAACGCAAAAATTTGCGAGAAAGAAGCTAATTATTATATTTTGAGTCCTTCAAAAACGGATTCTTTTTCCTTTAGTTGTTCCTTCAAAAATCAAAAAATAGATGGAATTCCATCATTTTCTACTGTTGAAAAAAGTAGCATCGAAGGATGGAAGAATTTCTGGCTAAGTGGTGGCGTAATAGACTTTTCGGGAGGTACAGATCCACGAGCAAATGAATTAGAACGCAGAGTTATTCTTTCGGAATACCTCACAAAATTGCAATGTTCCGGAACGATGCCTCCGCAGGAAACAGGACTAACATTTAACAGCTGGTATGGCAAACCGC
>CANBWX010000073.1 GCA_947373225.1 Flavobacteriaceae bacterium
GCCAAAGAATGGCAGGATTTGATTGATTTTGAAGGGAATGCCAACGGGTTTTCGGTGCTAACAGCTAGCCGACCAGGGGTTTTAGGCGGAAATAGGCTTACTTATGCAGTTTTAGGTGCGTTTATGAAATATCCAAAGGAAAGTTTACCCAAAAAACCGACGCAAAATATCGCCGATAAAAAATATGGTTTCTTTCAATCGGACAAGAAATTCTTCGAAGTTGTTGCTTCAGAACTGGGAATGATTCCAAATAAAGACGGAAATGACATTGGTTTCGAAAGACATCCTTTGGCTTATTTAGTCGAAGCTGCCGATGATATTTGTTACACTATTATCGATTTTGAAGATGGTATTAATCTAGGTTTGGTTTCGGAAGATTTTGCTTTAGAATATTTGATAAAATTAGTAAAAGACAGTATTGATACTGCTAAATACAATACTTTAACCACCAAAGAAGACCGAATTAGTTACTTGCGAGCTTTGGCAATTGGTAGTTTGATAAATGATGCTGTGAAGGTTTTTGTCGAAAACGAAGAGGCTATTTTGCAAGGTAGATTTCCTTTCGCCTTAACGGATAAAAGCAAGTATAAAGTTCAAATGGATGACATCATTAAATTGAGCGTCAAAAACATTTATCAAAGCCGTGAAGTAGTCGAAAAAGAGATTGTAGGATATCAAATTATTCAAACTTTATTAGATAAATTCATCACCGCTTTTAACAATAAATTCAACGGAAACGCTTCTAATTATGATAACCTATTGTTGAAAATGTTACCCGAAAAATTCCATGAGGAAAAAGAGGATTTGTACAAAAGACTATTGCATATTTGCCACTATGTTTCCCTTTTAACTGACGGAAATGCGCTAGAATTATATGATACAATCAACGGACGAAAAACGAATTGATTTTAGAAATTATAAGTTAAACCTACGCCTAGAATTTGTTTCAATTGGACTTTTGGTCCCATAGCCACTTGTATGCCATTAATTTCCTTAGCAGTTTTTATGTCGTCATCATAAATAAGATGCGTGCCAATATTTGCTTTGACATACTGGTTTACGATCAAGTCAAATTTCAATTCCCAGTCTACATCAATATTTCCAAATTTATTGATATAATCGGAGTATAAACTCAATCGATTTTCCATAGTAATATTTTTGACGACTTCTTTTTTATAGGAATTAGTAACTAAAAACCCAAGTTCAGTTTTTGATCTTGCCCCTTCATAAATCAAATTTCCAGCTAAGTCATAAACCGCTTTAGTTACCCCAAAAGCACCTTGATTAGCCAAAGTTTGGTCTAAAACTAAAGTGTTTTTCATCGTCAAAGGAGAAATATAGAAATTTAGTTTCTTTTTCTTGTCGAAATATTCAGCACCAATTCCAAGGAAAGTATAAGCTGGTGCAAAGAGTTTTGAAATAGCTGTTGGGTTTGGATAATTATATCCATTAGCAAACTGCGTGTTAAAATTGAATTTCGCAGAATGATACCAATTCGACAATGTGTCTTTTCTATAACCAAAAGTAGACGTAAATCGAATAGCGTCATCTGACTTTCTTACTGCGTAACCATCTTGTTTGTTTACACCGTATCGAATGATTAATTCATTGAACCATTTGCTTTTTTCAAGTGTGTGTATCCTAGTAAACTCCCCTTTTATCAATCCAGAAATAGAGCTTACACCACCTGCATTCCAATTCGAAAAGGAAATTTCATTCATATCAAAACCGACGATGTTTTTTCTTATCCAATGAGATGAAATTAGTGGTTTTCTATATTGTATTTTAGCTATTACTAATGTTGTGGGTACTATTATTGGTACAGTTATGGGTTTTAATTCGACAGTTAAAGGAGTTGTGGGTGTTTCTTGTGAAAAACCATTTAGAGATAGAGTAAGTAAAAATAATAATAAGCTGTATTGTAATAATTTCATTATTGATGATTAAGTTTAAAAATGCAAAAATAAGCTTTTCAATAGCTTGAAAAAACAGTTTTCAAGCTATTAACGTCAATGTTGCAATATTGTTGTTGTTGTTCAATTGTTCCTTGTTCAATAAATTCATCAGGAATCCCAAGAATTTTTACTTTTGAACTGTAATTGTTTTGCGATGCAAACTCAACAATAGTCGTGCCAAAACCTCCTTTTTTGACGCCATCTTCAATGGTAATTATATTTTCAAATTTTTTAAAAATGCTATGTAATAATTGCTCGTCCAAAGGTTTTACAAAAGCAAAGTCATAATGGGCAATATTTTTTGGATTATTTATTTTGGCTATTGCCAAAGTTACATTGTTGCCGATAGTTCCATTAGATAAAACCGCCACTTTTGTACCGTTTTTGAGACAATTCGCTTTCCCAATTTCTATTTTTTCGTACGGTTTTTGCCAATCTATAATTTGTCCTCGACCACGAGGATATCTGATGGCAATAGGGTGGTTCAAACCCAATTGAGCCGTATATAAAATGTTTCGTAAAGCAATTTCATTCAATGGTGAATAGACAATCATGTTAGGAATACAACGTAAATAGGCCAAATCGAAAACGCCGTGATGTGTCGCGCCATCTTCGCCAACCAAACCCGATCTGTCTAAACAAAAAATTACTGGTAAATCTTGCAAAGCCACGTCGTGTATGACTTGGTCATAAGCACGTTGTAAAAATGTCGAATAAATATTGCAAAAAACGACCATTCCTTGCGTTGCCATTCCAGCCGATAATGTTACGGCGTGTTGTTCTGCAATGCCCACATCAAAAGCACGTTTTGGGAAAGCGTCCATCATAAATTTCAATGAACTTCCTGATGGCATGGCGGGTGTGATTCCTATAATTTTTTCATTGGCCTTCGCCAAATCCAAAACGGTTAAACCAAAAACATCCTGATATTTTGGAGGTAGATTTTCTTCTGATTTTGGGTGAATTTCTCCTGTATTAGCGTCGAATTTTCCGGGTGCATGGTATTTTACTTGGTCATCTTCGGCTTGTTGTAAGCCTTTACCTTTTGTGGTAATAATGTGAAGAAACTTAGGTCCTTTTACTTTTTTTAGTCTTTTTAATTCTTGGATTACTGCAAAAATATCGTTTCCGTCGATGGGTCCAGAATAATCAAAATTTAAGGACTTAATCATATTATTCTTTTTCGGATTTTTTCCTTCTTTAACGGCGGTGAGATAATTTTTCAAAGCACCCACGCTTGGGTCAATGCCAATGGCGTTGTCGTTGAGAATGACCAATAAATTAGCATCGGTAACGCCGGCGTGATTTAATCCTTCGAACGCCATTCCTGATGCGATGGAAGCATCGCCAATAACAGCAATATGATGTTTTTCGAAATCGCCTTTCAAATTGGAAGCAATCGCCATACCTAATGCCGCCGAAATAGAAGTGGAGGAATGACCTACGCCAAAAGCATCATAAACACTTTCGCTTCTTTTTGGGAAACCAGATATGCCGTTTAATTGTCTATTCGTATGGAAATTTTCTCTTCTTTCGGTCAATATTTTATGTCCATAAGCTTGATGACCTACATCCCAAATCAATAAATCTTCGGGTGTGTTGAAGACATAATGTAAAGCGATTGTGAGTTCTACAACGCCAAGGCTTGCGCCCAAATGACCTTCTTTTGTGGCAACAATATCAATAATAAAATCACGCAATTCTTGGGCAACTTGCGGAAGTTGGGCTTCGTCAAGTTGACGTAAATCGGTTGGATTATTGATTTGTTTAAGTAAATTATTGGTCATAAGGCAAATGTACGAATTGAATTCTTATTTTTGTAATTATGGAAAACCCTTTCACCGACGAATATTTTATGAAAAGAGCTTTGCAAGAGGCAGAAATGGCTTTTGAAAAAGATGAAATTCCTGTGGGTGCTGTAATTGTAATCGACAATAAAGTCATTGCCCGAGGTCATAATCTTACCGAAATGCTCAATGATGTTACCGCTCATGCCGAAATGCAAGCCATTACTGCCGCTGCCAATTTTTTGGGAGGTAAATATTTAACCGGTTGCACGCTTTATGTCACGCTTGAACCTTGCCAAATGTGTGCTGGCGCTTTGTACTGGAGTCAAATTTCTAAAATTGTATTTGGAGCCAGCGATGAAAATCGAGGTTTCGAGAAAATGGGAACCCAATTACATCCGAAAACTACGGTTGTCCGTGGAGTCTTGGCAAATGAAGCTTCGGAATTGATGAAGCGTTTTTTTGCGAAGAAAAGAAAATAGTTATTTGTAAACGAATTCCCTAGCCTAGATAGAAGCGGAAATCCTTTATTGTTTTTCTTTAAAACAATAAAGATTGCAACGGATAGCTGGAAATAGCTCCTAAAAAAAAGACACAAAAAAACCGCCAATCTCACGAAAGGCGGTTTTTATTTTATTCTTTAATAGCACTTCCTTTTTTGTCGTAGAAGTGATATTCTAGATACGTGTAAGCGTCACGTGGTATGATTTTCACCCATTTTTTATGTTCAAAAAACCATTTTGAACGTATTGATGGAAAACCTTTTGTAAGGTATGCGGCCACAAATGGGTGTACGTTAAGCACAACGTCAGAGTGGGTTTTTAATATATTTTCTAGATCTAAGGCGATTTTGTCAATGATTTGAATTGGCGCTTCAATTTCGCCTTCAATATTGTTAGGATCTTCTTCTCTAGTTTTAATGTTGACTTCCGGTCTTACTCTTTGTCTTGTAATTTGGACTAAACCAAATTTACTAGGTGGTAAGATTTTGTGTTTTGCTTTATCATCGCTCATTTCTTCTCTAAGGAAGTCGAACAACACTTTTCGATTTTCGGGATTACCCATATCAATAAAATCAATCACGATTATTCCGCCCATGTCTCGTAGACGTAATTGTCTGGCGATTTCGGCAGCGGCTATCATGTTAACTTCCATGGCAGTGTCTTCTTGGTTCGATGCCTTATTAGAACGGTTTCCGCTATTTACGTCTATAACGTGCAAAGCTTCAGTGTGTTCGATAATAAGATATGCACCTTTACTCATGGAAACTGTTTTTCCAAAGGAGGTCTTGATTTGTCTCTCTATGTTATATTTCTCGAAAATTGGCGTGTCGTTTGATTGATAAAACTTAACAATCGATGCTTTTGAAGGCGCTATTTCTTGTAAATAGTCCTTTGTTTGGTTGTACAACTCTTCATCATCTATTTGGATACCGCTAAAGGTATCGTTGAAGACGTCTCTTAATATTGATGAAGCTCTATTGAGCTCTCCTAATACCTTGGACGGATGATGAGCGGTTGGTAATTTTTTACACATTGCAGTCCATCTGCTAAGCAGGTTCTGCAAATCTTTTTCTAATTCGGCTGTATTTTTGCCTTCGGCTACTGTGCGAACAATAACACCAAATCCTTTAGGTTTGATGGATTGTACAAGTTTTTTCAAGCGATCCTTTTCTCTTTTGTCTTCTATTTTTTGAGAAATAGAAACACGGTCAGAAAACGGAACCAAAACAATAAATCTTCCGGCAAGAGAAAGCTCTGCGCTAATTCTAGGTCCTTTTGTAGATATTGGTTCTTTGACAACTTGTACTAAAATAGATTGATTGGCATTGATAATTTCGGTAATCGAGCCATCTTTGTCTATTTCTTTTTCAAACTGGAAGGTTTTTAGGGAGAAATCTTTTAATTTACCTGCGCTTACAAGTTTTATGAATTTCAGTTGGGAAGCTAGATTAGGACCCAAATCATGATAATGTAAAAAGGCATCTTTTTCGAAGCCTACATTTACAAAAGCAGCATTTAGTCCAGCAACGGGTTTTCTTATTTTGGCAATAAAAATATCGCCAACTTGGAAGTTGCTTTTTTCTTCTTCTTTGTGTAATTCAATTAGTTTTCCATCTTTTAATAAGGCAAAATCTACTGCTTCAGAACTTGATCTAATGATTAATTCTTTATTCACGATGTAAATTTTTATCCGCACTTTCCAGATTTCAGATTTCAGATTTCAGATTTCAGATTTTGTAACTACAAAAACTGCAAACTGCAAACTGCAAACTGTTTCTTTTGGCACAGATGGATTAAACAATAATTTTAACAGGTATTGAACCCGGGAGGAATTCCAGTTAGCAGGTAGCAGTTTTCAGGCAGCAGTTAAAACTGCAATCTGTAATCTGTAATCTGCAATCTTTTTTCCAAATTTCAATGAACGGTTAAAAAGAAAAAAGTAGTTATAAACTACTTTTTCTTTTTGTGACGGTTAGCTCTCGCTCTTTTTTTGCGTTTGTGCGTTGCTACCTTATGTCTCTTTCTTTTTTTACCACTTGGCATAATAGTTGGTGATTTTGTGATTAATAAATTGTGTTATTTTGCTTCGTTATTTACTTTTACTCCTTCTACAAACACTTTTGCAGGTTTGAAAGCTGGAATATTGTGTGCTGGAATTTTGATCGTGGTATTTTTTGAAATATTTCTTCCTGTTTTTTCAGCTCTTGTTTTCACAATAAAACTTCCAAATCCTCTTAAATATACATTATCTCCAGTCTCTAATGAGCTTTTTACTTCTGTCATAAAGGTCTCTACTGTTGCTTGAACATCTCCTTTTTCAAGACCTAATTTTTCTGCGATTTTCGCTACGATATCTGCTTTAGTCATTTTCTTGCGTAATTTAAAATACTATACTAATTTTTGAGATTGCAAATATAGGAATTAAAAAAACAATTATTCAAGCTAATTCATTAAAATTTAATGACATAAACTTTTACTTTTGTTGTTCAAAATTTAATCATGAATTTCACTAAGTCATTAACACAATGGTATTTACAAAATAAACGAGATTTACCTTGGCGTAATACCGTAGATCCTTACCCAATTTGGCTCTCCGAAATCATTCTTCAACAAACGCGAGTAGCGCAGGGAACGCCTTATTTTATTTCTTTTATGAATGCTTTTCCAACGGTTTTTGACTTGGCAAATGCCAATGAAGAACAAGTTTTGAAACTTTGGCAAGGTTTGGGCTATTATTCTCGAGCTCGAAATTTGCATCAAACAGCGCAATTTGTAACTCAGGAATTGTCAGGTGTTTTTCCTCTTACATATAAGGACTTGTTGAAATTGAAAGGTGTTGGCGAATATACCGCTGCCGCAATTGCGTCTTTCTCCTATAATGAAGCTGTTCCGGTTGTTGATGGAAATGTTTTTCGAGTTTTGTCACGCTATTTTGATGTTGAAACGGATATTGCTGTGGCTTCCGCCAAAAAAGAGTTCGCCGCTTTAGCTTTCGAATTGATGCCAAAAGACAACCCCGCGCTGTTCAATCAGGCTATTATGGAGTTTGGCGCTTTGCAATGTGTTCCTAAAAGTCCCAATTGTGGTATTTGTATTTTTAACGAAAGTTGTGCCGCTTTACAAAAGAAAAAAGTAGATCAATTACCCGTAAATAATAAGAAGCTAAAAGTCAGGAATCGGTTTTTTAATTATTTGGTTGTTTCCGATGAAAAGGAGAATACCATTATCCAAAAGCGAACTGCAAAAGGAATTTGGCACAATCTCTATGAATTTCCATTGATAGAAACAGATGTTATTGAGGATTTTGACGGTATTTCGACTATTATTCAAAAACAATTTTTCGAGAATAACACCATTTTAAGTATTGAAGATTGCAATGCCAAAAGTCTTATTCATAAATTATCGCATCAACATTTGCATATTAAGTTTTGGAAAGTAAGTGTTAAAGGTGTAATTGAAAACGGAATTGATGCCGAAACTTTAAAAACGTTTCCATTCCCAATCGTGATTTTTAATTTTATTGAAAGTAATTAATTTTATTGAAAATAGGTATCTTTGATTTTAATACAGATTAAAAATAATGAACGGAACCCTAAATAAAGTGATGTTAATAGGTCATCTTGGCGAGGAAGTTAAGATGCACTATTTTGATGGAGGAAATTGTATTGGTAGATTTCAATTGGCAACAAATGAAGTGTATATCAATAAAACGACCAACGAAAAAATCACTTCAACCGAGTGGCATAACTTGGTGGTTCGCAATAAAGCGGCCGAACTTTGTGAAAAATATCTCTCGAAAGGAGATAAAATATATGTAGAAGGACGTATTAAATCCCGCCAATGGCAAGCCGAAGACGGTTCTACAAAGTATACAACCGAAATTCAGGTCACTGAATTTACTTTCTTGTCTACCAAGAAAGAAAGTGAAAACAACAAACAAATTCCCAACCTTGAACTTTCAAAAAACACTAACTTTGTAGCTGAGAAAAGCGGTTTGCCAGAAAATGATTTGCCGTTTTAATTGTTTAACTAATCTTTTTTAATTTGGACCCAGAGCCCAGTTTTAATTTTATTTACACGCTAGATACCGATTTAGTATTTGGTTTTATAGCAATATTTGCGTTGCTGTTTTGTTCCGCACTAGTTTCCGGTGCCGAAGTTGCCTTGTTTTCCTTGTCACAAAAAGATATTGACGACACTTTGTTAGAACATCCTTCGAAAGGAAAAATCATTTCAGAACTTTTAGAAAAACCCAAAAAATTACTGGCTACACTTCTTGTAGCTAACAATTTTATCAACATTGGCGTAGTGATTTTGTTTTCATTCGTAGGCCACAATATATTTTCTGCAATTGTTTCTCCAGTTATAAAATTTATTCTAGAAGTAGGTTTAGTCACTTTTTTGATTTTATTATTTGGAGAAGTCTTGCCAAAAGTTTATGCCAATAGGAATAATGTGAAGTTTGCCAAGTTGGTTGCTTATCCATTAGCAGGACTTGATATTGTGCTTTCACCTATAAGTTTGCCAATGCGTAAAATAACTATTTACTTGCATAATAAATTGGGGAAACAAAAAACAAATTTCTCGGTAGATCAATTATCTCAAGCCTTAGAACTTACTGATACCGAAGAAACTTCGACCGAGGAACAAAAAATATTAGAAGGAATCGTGAGTTTTGGCAATACAGATACCAAGCAGGTTATGAGTCCTAGAATCGATATTTTTGCTTTAGAAATTGAAGAGTCTTTTGAAGTTATTTATTCGAAAATTATCGAAAAGGGTTTTTCTAGAATTCCTGTTTATAAAGATAATATAGACCAGATTGAAGGTATTTTATTTGTCAAAGATTTGCTTCCGCATATTGATAAGGAAGATTTTGACTGGAAAAGCTTATTGAGAGAACCGTTTTTTGTTCCTGAAAACAAAAAAATCGATAATTTGTTGAAAGATTTTCAAACCAAAAAAAGCCATTTGGCTATTGTGGTTGATGAATATGGAGGAACTTCCGGATTGGTTTCACTTGAAGATATTATCGAAGAAATTGTGGGTGATATCAGCGATGAATTCGATAATGAAAACGTCAATTATTCTAAAATAGATGATAAAAATTACCTTTTTGAAGGGAAAACAAATCTCAAAGATTTCTATAGAATTATAGATGTTGATGAAGATTTATTCGAAGTCAAAAAAGGAGAAGCCGAAACATTGGCTGGATTTATTCTCGAAATTGTTGGAAACTTTCCAAAAAAAGATCAAAAGATCACATACAAAAACTGCGTTTTTTCCGTTGAAGCAGTAGATAAAAAACGTATCAAACAAATAAAAGTCACCATTGAATAAGTCCAAAATGCCAAAAAAACAATTTACTATTGCTATACTTTTGATAGTATTATTTTCTGTTTTTAGTTGTAAAAAGGAGGTGTTGCCTAAGCCTTCCAGTTATTTGAGATTAGATTATCCACAGGCAAAATATGTAAATTTCGAAAATGAATGTCCTTTTACTTTCGAAATGAATTCGGAAGCGATTATCAAAGGAGAAAAGGATTGTGGGTTTACGATTTCGTATCCAAAAATGAAAGCCACCATTTATCTTACCTATAAACCAGTAAATAATAATGTAAATAAATTGCTTCGTGATGCTCAAAAATTGACTTACGAACATGTTATCAAAGCAGATAATATTCTGGAGCAACCGTTTTTGAATCCTACGAAAAAAGTATATGGAATGTTTTATCGAGTTAATGGTAATGCAGCTACCAATTCGCAGTTTTATGCTACTGACAGCGTCAAACATTTTATAACGGGTTCGGTTTATTTCTATGCGAAACCTAATTTCGATTCAGTTATGCCAGCCGCAAGTTACGTCCGAGATGATATGCAGCGATTGATGGAGACCTTGAAGTGGAAGTAAAATAGTAAACTGACGAGGTTGGTTTTTGCAAATAAAAATTGATTTTTTTACTATTATTGAAATGTCAAAAATTTAAATTTTGCACTCCCTATTGGCTTTATCTTGTTTCAATAGTTATATAACTAGTTAAATTAATTATATGTTTTTAAGAAGGTTTTTAAAAAATAGTATTGCAATTTTTCTTTGGACAATTGTATTGTCCGTTTCTCTAAAAGTAGTTGCACAGCCTAAACAAGACTCTAAAACTGTTAAAGTAACAGAGATTGATGAAAATCAAGTGCCAAATTTGATAGGTAAAATTGAAACCTATAATTTTACTATAGATAGAAATAGTTTTTTACTTCAAAGAGGGTATGATGTTTCTGCTATTGAAAACACTTTGCCTGATATACAAAAAAGGATAAAAGGTTTTAAGAAACGATTTGAAAAGCTTGGGCAAAAGGCTAATTTACGTAGCCTTAACAGTTCTGTTATTTTATTAATGGAAATATCAGATAATTTGACTTCGCACAAAATGATTCTTTCGGATTTCTGTGACCAACTAACAAAAAGAAATCAGGAATTAAAAAAGATAATAGAGGATAAGGAATTATATGTTCAAGTAGAAGATACTGTATTGAAAGAACAATTAATAGATGTGATAACTGAAGCTAACAAATTAAATAAAACACAGAAAAAGGTGTTAGCTAAACTAAACTTATTAAGGAGCCGTGTTTCGGTTAATTTATTTGAAACCCAAGATTTGACTTCGGATATGGTTTATTTATCTATTTCGAAAAAAATAAATATGTGGTCGCAAGAAGAATCTCCACTTTTAGAAGCAAATTCGAGCCAATATGAAAATTCCTTTTTGGATACTGTTACAAAAGGCTTGGAGCGTTCGGGAAAGATTTTGACGATTTATATAAGCAATAAATTAAATATTGTTTTTTTAAGCCTATTTATATTTGCCTTCATAACCTATTGGATAGTATCAAATAAACGCAAAATTAAAAAACTAGCTAATTCAGAATCAATTTTAACGCAAGTAAAGTTTTTTAAAAAAAGTGTAATTATAGGGTCGTTATTTGGGTTTTTTACCTACGTTCCTTTTATTTTTGGGAACCCTACGATGTCTCTTTTACATACTTTTGAATTTTTTAGACTTGCATTACTCTGCTTTTTACTGGCGCCTTTTTTAACACATAAGGCTAAGAATTTGTGGTTTTCTTTATGTGGAATCTGGATTTTTTATGCTATAGACGATATTTTACTTGATTCGGCATTTGGTGAACGTTGGGCTTTGTTTTTTACAGGAATTTTACTATTGGTTTTATGTGTTAAAATTATTAGGAACAAAGACAACTTATTTGTTGGTATGGAATCCTCTCCAGCAACTAAAGCTTTGGTTATTTTTACCATTATACAGGTCGTTTTATCTTTATTGTTTAATCTTACTGGACGATTATCACTTGCCAAAATATTCGGGGTTAGTGCTGTGCAGTGTTTAGTGTTGGGGATTAGTCTAAAGGTGTTTTGTAGTATGATTTTAGAAGCTATCTATATGCAAAGTGAAGCCTATCACTCTAGTCGATTTTCGAATTTTATTAATTTCAAAGAACTTCAGCATCGCCTTATAAAGTATTTGTGGATATTGGCATCAGTTGTGTTTATTATAGCTTTAGCTAGAAATCTTACCTTATATGAATTATTGACTAATTCTTGTGCTAATTTTTTTAACGAAATAAGAAGTATCGGAACTTATAAATTCACATTTTTAAGCATTGCGATATTCATCTTTATTATCTGGCTTTCATCCATTATTTCTAGTTTTATTAGTTTTTTCTTCAGTGAAGAAACTACTGTCACAGGGAGAAGGAGCGGCCTAAACTCAATGATGTTACTGATTCGATTGGCAATATGGACAGTTGGCTTTTTAATTGCTGTTGCTGCTGCGGGTATCCCAATTGATAAACTTTCTATTATGCTTGGTGCTTTGGGTGTGGGTATTGGTTTTGGTTTGCAAAATATTGTAAACAATTTAGTTTCAGGAATAATTATAGCTTTTGAACGTCCGATTCAAATTGGAGACCAAATTGAAATTGGTAATAAATTAGGTGTGGTTAAAGAAATTGGTGTACGTTCTAGTAAAATACATAGTTCAGAAGGTTCGGACATTATTGTGCCAAACGGCGATTTATTGTCACAACATTTAATTAATTGGACTATGCAAAATAGGAATAAACGTGTTGAGTTTACTATTGGCGTTCCTTATTCTACTGATATAGAAATAGTTCGTAAGTTAATTGCTGAAAAATTAGCGAAAAATGAAAATATTTTGGCATTACCTAAACCTGCAATTATTCTACAAGAGTTTGGAGAATACACAATTACTATAAAAACCTTACTGTGGGTTGAGGATTTATCTCTTGCTGGTGAAATTCGTACACAAGCAATGAATGATGTTAAAACGGTTTTAACCGAGGCTGGTGTTAATCTCCAGAGGTCATTGAGTTAAGACAAATCTCAAGGATTTTTATAGAATAATTGATTTTGATGAAGATTTAATTCGAAGTAAAAAAAGGAGAAGTCGAATCATTGGCAGGATTCATTCTCGAAATTGTTTGAAATTTTCCTAAAAAAGATCAAAAAATCACATCCAAAAGCTGTATTTTTTCTGTTGAAGCAGTTGATAAAAAACGTATCAAATAAATTAACCGTGATAAACTCTTGAAGCAATTATTTTTCCTTCTTTGATTTCCAATATTTCGGCAACGAGCATATCTTCTTCATTTTCAACAGAACGAATATATTCCATGAAAACTCTGTCGGAATTTGAGGTTAACGAAGTGACTTTGTAATTTAATGTTGGTAATCTATCAAAGGAATCTTGCCACCAAGTTCGTAAAGCATCTTTTCCGGTTACGAAACCCTTCGTTTCAGGATGTCTAATTTTTAATTTTGGACTGAAATGTTGTGCTTCGTCATCATATAAAGACAATAATTTCTCTAAATTATGGTTATTGAAGGCTTCAAACCAAAGATGTGCAATTGACAAGTTTTTTTCGGTGGTCATTGTTTTTGGGAATAAAAAAATCCCAAGTTATTGGGATTTTATGTTTGTACTATTTGAAAATCATGAATTTTTCAAATTGATAATTTCTTGATCGGTAAGCAATCTCCAGTTTCCACGAGGCAAATTCTTTTTGGTCAATCCTGCAAAAGAAACTCTGTCAATTCTTAAAACATCATAACTGAAATGTTCGAAAATAGAGCGAACTACTTTTACATTAGAAGATCTTAATTTTAAACCGATTTCGCTTTTTGCTTCACCTTCAATGTAGCTTACATCTTCAACAAAAACTCTATGTCCGTCAAGAACAAGTCCTTTGTTTATTTTTTCAAGATCTTCAAATTTCAAATTTTTATCCAATGAAACTTGGTAAATTTTTGATGATTTGTTCGTTGGTAAAGTAAATTTGCGAATCATGTCAGTGTCATTCGTAAACAATAATAAACCAGTCGTATTTTTATCCATTCTTCCTACAGCGCCAATTTTTGCAGTTGTAGAACCTTTTACCAGTTCTAAAACATTACGAAATTCTTGACCTTCGTCAAGTGCAGTTGTAAAGTTTTTGGGTTTGTTCAATAAAATATATACTTTTTTCTCTGGGGTTAAAACTGCTCCGTCAAAATTTACGACATCGCCTGGTTTTACCATATATCCCATTTCTATAACAGGAATTCCATTTACTTTTACATTTCCTGATTGGATATAAATATCCGCATCACGACGCGAACACGCACCAGAATTAGCAATATATTTATTAAGACGAATTTCGTCTTTTACTTTCGGTCTTTTTGGAGCTTGATTTTGTTTTTTCTCCACTTTGTCACTTGTATCTGCAACTTTAACAATTGTCTTTACTTTTTTAGGCCCTTGTGCCCTTTTTTGCATCGCAGGTTTTGGCTTATTCGAGTTGGGTCTAGAGCTATTTGCTCTACCGCCACTTTTATTATTGTTGCCTTCCTTGTTATTCATATTTTTATTTTATT
>CANBWX010000074.1 GCA_947373225.1 Flavobacteriaceae bacterium
AAATCAATACAAAACAGTACATTCAACAGATGTGAAAATATGGTTCAAAGCAGGAAAAATAACTGATTTTTCTACCAATAGAGGAGGTTGTATTAAATACAAAGGCAAGCAAATTGCTGTTTTTAATTTTAGTCGTCGTAACGAATGGTATGCGTGTCAAAATGTTTGTCCGCACAAAATGGAGATGGTTTTGTCAAGAGGAATGTTAGGTTCTACAGAAGATATTCCTAAAATTGCCTGTCCTATGCACAAAAAAACATTTTCACTTGTAGATGGTTCAAATCTGAACGGAGATGATTTGACTATAGCAACTTATCCCGTGAAAATAGTCGATAATGAGGTATTTGTTGGCTTTTTGGAATAAATACGTATCTTTGAATTTATAAATTCCAGATAATAATGACTCCATTTCAAAATGCCAGCACATGGATTGATGCCGAAAATGCACAAGATCCAAATAGCGAAATTTTCCAATCGATAAACTCTCCGAAAGAACTTTTATATTCGAATCGAATGTATGAAAAGTTGATGGTTTTTGAACCAAATGCTTCCGAAGAAATTCAGATTGCGTCTAAAGCGCAACATATTTGCCGATGGAAAATGCCTCGCGAATCCTATTCAATGGATCGTGTGGGATATTTGAAATGGCGCGAAGATTTGAAAAAATTTCATGCTAAAACAACTGCCGAAATTCTAGTAAAAGCAGGATATTCGACTGAGTTTATTGAAAGAGTTTCGTTCCTTATCGAAAAAAAACTACTCAAAAAAGACGAAGAAACTCAGCTTCTTGAAGATGTAATTTGTCTTGTGTTTTTAGAACATTATTTCGACCCTTTCGTGCAAAAACACGATAGAGAAAAAATGAAAAATATCATCCTAAAAACTTGGAATAAAATGTCCGAAGCTGGACATCAAGAAGCCCTGAAAATTAACTTCAGCGATGCCAATTTTCAACTGATAAAAGAAGCTCTTGGATTGTAATTAGGATTTCGTTATGAAAAACAGCGTCGCAGCATCTGCCGATATTTCATTCAAAAATTTAAGACGACTGTATCTATTCGCCTTATTGACGATTGCTATTACGGTGATTTTAAGCCAGCTGCTGCTGCAATATAATCTCTACTGTCAATTGAGTGATTCTCGAATAATCAATATTTCGGGTAAGCAAAGAATGCTAAGTCAGAAATTGACAAAGGAAATTTTGATTTTGAATTACGTTATCGATTCAACTAAAACCAACCAAGAAATTAGCCGAATTAAGGAAACTATTGCTCTTTGGAAATTTAACCAAAATGCTTTAGAAAACGGAAATGATAGTCTTGGTTTTCCAAAAGAAAAAAGCAAAGAACTTTCGGAATTATTCAAAAATGCAAAACCTAATTTTGAAAGTATTATAAGTGATGCAAGCCTTTTTTTAGAAAATAGAAAAACGGGAATTAAAGAGGTTGAAAATAAAAAATTAGTAAAATCGATTCTTAAAAATGAAGTTGTTTTTCTTTCGAAAATGAACCAAATTGTGAGTGAATACGACAAAGAAGCACTCGAAAAAGTAACCTTACAGCGAAAAACGGAATATGCAATTTTGCTATTTACACTATTGGTTTTGTTGTTAGAATTCCTTTTTATTTTCAAACCCACTAATAAGAAAATTGAGAAACTGATTTCTAAACTTTTATTTTCCCAGAAAAAGGCGTTAAAGCTGGCTCAAGATACAGAAATCATGAGCGAAATAAAGGAGAATTCAGTCAAAGAATTGAAATCCCTTAATTACGCCATGGAGAATACTTTGCTGTATTGCCGCGTTGCTCCAGATGGTTCACTTATACATATTGGCGAAAAATTCTCAAAATTACTTCAATACAATCCTTTTGTTTCGGACAAGACTTTTTCACAGGTTTTGACTCCAATAGAAAAGGAACAACAGCTTATTGACCAAATTATTTCTCAACGACACCGAAGCGGCTGGCAAGGCGAAATGAGTATTACCAATAGGAATGGAGAAGCAATTTGGCTTGAATTATCAATGGTTCCCGTGACGATAACTAAGGAAGAATCGGAGCTATTGATTATTTGTTTTGATATTACCGAGCGAAAAAAAGCAGAACAAGAAGTAGAACGGTTGAATGTTGAAAATGTTACCCATAAAATCAATCAACAAAAAGTGATTTCGAGCAAGATTGTCGAAAATCAGGAAAACGAACAAAATAGAATTGCTAGAGAAATTCATGACGGTATTGGGCAAATGCTTACCGGTTTAAAATTTAGCCTAGAAAGTATTAACCTAGATGATAAGGAGAAAGCTGCCCAAAAAATTGAATACCTAAAAACATTGTCTTTGGATATCATCAAAGGAGTTCGAACAGCTACTTTTAATTTGATGCCGCCAGAATTGAGCGATCATGGTATCAATTCGGCATTGGCAAAACTGTGTCAAGAATTATCGAAATTAACAGGTAAAAACATTCTTTTTTACAATAAATCCAATTTTGACCAACGCTTGGATTCCTTGATTGAAATAAACATTTACAGATTGACGCAGGAAGCCATCAATAACGCTATAAAATATGCCAATTCTTCTCATATTATCGTGCAGCTTTCGCACAGCAATAGTATTTTGAGTATTACTATTGACGACAACGGAAAAGGATTTGATGTTATTGAAGCCGAGAAAAAGAGAAATAGTGAGTCCGGAATGGGATTGCTTTTTATGAAAGAAAGGATTCAATACATTAACGGCCGGGTTTTTATCAATTCAATTCCTAGTGAAGGAACCCGAATTACCTTCAATATTCCAATCTAGGAATTGAGAAATTTGCGAAAAATCATTCTTTTTTTAATCCAAATATAATAATTTCATTAAAACACGTATATTAGCTATGTTTTTAGGTTTATATACGTAATAATAGATTTTTAAATTAAGTAAGTTATGAGTAATACTATTCGAGTTGTTTTGGCAGATGATCACGTTTTTGTAAGAGACGGTATCAAATCATTATTAGAAAATGAAGCTAATATAGAAGTTGTAGGTGAAGCTACAGACGGTGTCGAAGCGCTAAAAATAGTAGAAAAAACAAAGCCTGATTTGCTAATTTTAGATATTCGGATGCCTAATATGACTGGTATTGAAGTGGTCGAAAAATTACGAAGCGAAAATAATCCTGTCAAAATTGTAATGTTATCTATGCATGAATCGGAAGAATATGTTCTGAAGTCAATCAAAGCAGGAGCTGACGGCTATTTGTTAAAAGGATCTAGTAAAGAAGAATTCCTCAAAGCCTTACACTCGGTTTCTGATGGAGGAAAATATTTTAGTGGCGATATTTCATCTATATTGATTGGACAACTTAGTAATTCTAGTGTTGCTACCGAAAAGAAAAACCCAATTGATGAAGATTTGACGATTACCAAAAGAGAAAAAGAAATCCTAAAACTATTATTATCCGGAAAAGGAAATAAAGAAATTGCCGAGGCTTTAGAAATTAGTAAACGTACCGCCGAAGTGCATCGTTTTAATTTAATGAAGAAATTGAAAGTTAAAAATCTAATGGAACTTTCAAACAAAGCAACGGAATACGCTTTGATCTAAGACATAAATAAAATTTGATTGGTTTTATTTATAATTTCATAAAAATACGTATATTTACTTAATTACTTATTTTTATTAAGTATTAATACTTATATTTGTAAAAAATATAAGTATTATGAAAACAGCAAACTCTCTATCACAATCACACCGAATTTTATTTTTAAATACACTTGCCTTTACTGTATGTTTTGCCTGCTGGACATTAAACGGAGTATTAGTTACTTTTTTAGTTGATAATGGAATATTCAAATGGGATGTTGTTCAGGTAGGCTGGTTATTAGGAATTCCTATTTTAACAGGTTCATTAATGCGTTTGCCAATGGGTATTTTGACCGACAAATTTGGAGGGAAATACGTATTCTCTTTTTTGCTTCTTCTTTGTTCGATTCCGTTGTTTTTACTTCCTTTGGCTAACAGCTTTTTTATGTTTGCCGTTTTAAGCTTCTTATTCGGAATGGTAGGAACAGGGTTTGCTGTGGGTATTGGTTTTACCTCCGTTTGGTATCCTAAAGAGTGGCAAGGTAGAGCGTTGGGTATTTTCGGAATGGGAAATGCTGGTGCTGCCATAACAACTTTTATGGCACCTTCCTTATTGAATCATTTTTCTATTGAAGATCCTCAAAATGGATGGAAGATTTTACCTATAATTTATGGAATTGCATTAATTGTAATAGGTGTTTTGTTTTTGATATTTGCGAAAAACAAAAAAGTAGAAAAATCAAATAAGACAATCCCACAAATGCTTTCGACATTAAAAAGCGCAAGAGTATGGCGATTTGGAGCGTATTACTTCTTGGTTTTTGGATTTTTCGTTGCCTATTCACAATGGTTATTACCTAACTTTATGAATGTCTATCAAACCAGTTTGGTAATGGGCGGAATGTTTGCCACGATGTTTAGTTTGCCTTCAGGAATAATTCGTGCCTTTGGTGGATATTTATCCGATAAATTTGGAGCTCGAAAAGTAATGTATTGGGTTTTGTGTTCTTCGGTAGTTTTAAGTGCTTTGCTTATGATTCCGAAAATGGATATTACTACTGCTGGTCCTGGTGTTATGGCTGGTAAAAAAGGAATTATTACCGAAGTTTCTGAAACGAATGTGAAAGTAGGGGCTAAGGATTTTCCAATCAATAAAAAAGTAGAAAAACCACAGGAAAGTTCCATTTTCCCAACTCATAATTCTTGGCAAGAAGTTGTCGTGACACAAAATCAAGAAGTGAAGAAAAAAGAATTATTAGCCAAAGGAATTACGGCTATTCACTTTGATGCCAATATGTGGGTCTATTTAATTTTGGTTATCCTAATTGGAATTTCTTGGGGAATCGGGAAAGCGGCAGTTTACAAACATATTCCTGATTATTTCCCGAATGAAGTGGGAGTAGTAGGCGGAATGGTAGGATTGTTAGGTGGTCTTGGCGGATTTGTTGGTCCTATTATCTTTGGTTATTTATTGACAGCTACTGGTTTCTGGTCTAGTTCTTGGATCCTTGTATTGGTATTTTCTATACTATGCTTGATTTGGATGCACCATACCGTTACCAAAATGATGAACGAAAAACAAAAAGATTTATCTAGGGAAATGGAACGCCAATCATCAAAATAACACTTCTTAATTTATATAACAACGAAGCCTTTGAAATCAATCAAAGGCTTTTTTGGGGTTAAATATTTGAGTTTGTTAATCTAAGTTGACTAGCATTAATCAAATAGTAATTAAAATTATGAGTTTGAAAAAATGAATGAAAAATCACTAATTTAGCAAGCGAAAACAAACTTCAAAAAATTATGAAAAATAAGTATTTAGATTTTATTTCTGATGAACACTTTTTAGAATGCGTAGCAAATCTTCATTCCGCCTATTTAAAAGCTAAAAACAACATTACAAAAAAGAATTTTTACTCAAATAAGGTTGATACTATTAAGTTAACTTTTGATGCTAAATTTAATGATATTGACGAAGAAAGCTTAATTCAAGCCGAAATATTAAGACAAATAGACAAGTCTATAAATAATTCTATTGAAACTTTTCACGAACAAATATTAGGAGGAATAAAAGGTTTTGAAGTTGGTAATTTGAGTGGTTTTGACATAAAAGCAACAGATGATACTTTATTTGCTATTTTCAAATTTAATGAAATCCCTAAAAACATTGAAGATTGTATTTTTGAAAAACTCACAAAAGATGCACAAATTATTAAAAAAGCTAAATTTTATTTAGTTGACTTTACTATTGATGGTAAATATTTTGAAAAATGGATTGTTGGCAATGAAGAATACAAAGTAAGTCATAAAAATGTGTTCAAAATATCGGGTGATTCCTTTTATGAATTGTTGACAAAGCAAGTAAATTTATATTCAAATTTAGAAAATAAATTACAAGTTGTTATTCAGGATTTTTCAAAATTGCAACCTAACCAACAGACATCTTAACAGTTGATTTCCATAAATAAGGAGGCAAAGGTTCTTTTAGTTCCCAATTAATACTCATTGGTTTTGCTCCATAATGTTCTTGATAATTTACACTTCCTAAAAATACATATCCCATAGTATTTCCAAATTGGTCGGTGTTTTTTTCTCTTACAAAAAGTAATATTTTTTTACTGTTTTCATTATGATTTATATATGATAATCCTTTACCAATTTCAGGTTTTGATGAGTTTTGCGATTGCCAATGAAAAATCTTCTCATTGATGGCATAATCGTTATACATTGTTGTTGGTGAATAATTTTTTTCATTTTTTTCTAAAGTTACCAGCAACAGCTCCGAATTCTTCTTTTCTAAATTAACGACACCTTCTCTATTGCTAGATTTTTTCAAATAGGTACTATCACCAAATGCTGCCAGAATCTGTTCTCTTGTATAGCGACTATGAACTTTTAAAGGTTGTGAATAATCAAGTTTAATTTCCTTTTCAATAAAATCTATTTTATCAATTAGTATTTCAAGAACTTCAATTATTTCATTCGTCAACACTTCATTCATACCTATGAATCGAATGCTGTCTTCAAGAGAATTTATATTTCCAACAGTTTGCCAAACATCATAATGAAGCATTAAACACATTGATTTTTCTTCATCAGAAAGTTTATCAAAGTCAACATTAAAACTATTCATAGCCAATGTTAGTATAAATTGAAAATAAGAATATGAATTACAAGAAAGCCACTTTTTGGAAATAGCTCTGTAAATTTCATTTTCATTAATCTGATCATATTCTTCAATTTGTTCAGCTTTTACACATAATCTTTTCCAATTCCCCTTTTTGTAAATTATTTGCAAAGGAATATGATAAAAATTAGAAAAGTTTTTTAGAGTAAGGGGCAATGATGTTTGGTGTTTATAATTACGGATTTTATTTAGGAGTTGATTGATGTTTAAAGAAGTTGCATTATGAATATTTTGCAAAATAAAATGTTTTGCTTTTTTTTCTAAATTGATGGAACAACCCAAAGGCAAATGAGGAAAATCATCTTCCAATTCTTTTTGTATTGAAGTATTTGTTTTGCCAACCAATGCCCTAAACTTGCCTTCATAATCATATTCAGGCCTTGAGTTTCCTACAAAATCTAGCACGGTTAAGCATTCTTTATCTTCTGCTAATCGCAAACCTCTACCAAGTTGTTGAAGAAAAACAGTTAAACTTTCTGTTGGTCTTAAAAATAAAACGGTATCAATTTCTGGGATATCTATCCCTTCATTGAAAATGTCTACAACAAAAAGATAATTAATCTGTTTGCTAGAAAATCTTTTTCTAATATCATCTCTTAATTCATTTCTAGAGCTCACTAAATAATCGGCTTTCAAATCAGAAAGCGAAAATTTTTCTGCCATATATTGAGCGTGTTCTTGTGTGATACAGAAGCAAAGAGCTCTTACATCGTTTATATTTGTAAGATACTTGTTTAGGTTTGTTATAATTTCTCCTGTTCTTCTATCGCTTCTGGTATATATATTTGTAAGCTCACTTGGTAAATATCTTCCATTTTGCCAAGTAACATTTGACAAATCAATACTATCAGTAATTCCAAAATACTGAAATGGACAAAGTAACTTTCTGTTAAGCGCTTCTGGTAATCGTATTTCAGCAGCAATAACATTGCAAAAATCCTTAAGAATGTCTTCATTATCCATTCTTTCAGGAGTAGCAGTTAAGCCCAAAAGTATTTTAGGATTAAAATGTTTTAGAATAGAACGGTAACTTGAAGCGGCAATATGATGAACCTCATCTACAATTATGAAATCATAAAAAGTATCTGAAAGTTGTAATGAATCTATTCTATTATTTAATGTTTGAACAGAAGCAAAAACACAATCATATTTTTCTGGTTCAATCCCATCAACCCACAATTCGCCATAATTATTATCTTTTAATACGCCTTGAAATGTAGCTTGGGCTTGTTGCAGAATTTCTTTGCGATGAGCAACAAATAAAAGTTTTGCGGATGGAAAATTTTTTCTGAAATTTTTAAAATCAAAAGCTGAAATTACTGTTTTTCCAGTACCTGTTGCTGCGACTATTAAATTTTTATATCGATTATGAACGATTCTTTCGGTTTCCAATTTTTCTAAAATTTCTTCTTGAAAAGGAAAAGGTTTTATATCAAAATAAACTGAAGAATTATTTCTTTCGTATGATTTTTCCTTTTTTAAAGCGATCCTTAATTTTTCACTGTCCATCGATTTGTCAAACAATTCAAATTCTTTATCTTGCCAATAGGTTTCAAATGTTTTCTGAAATTTATCAATAATATGTCCCACTTCTTTTGTAGTCACTTTCAAATTCCATTCTAAACCATTGGTTAATGCCGAACGTGAAATATTAGAAGAACCAATATATCCTGTATGAAATCCCGTGTTTCTATAAAACAAATACGCTTTTGCGTGAAGTCTTTCATTATCTGTATTGTATGAAACTTTTATTTCTGTATTTTTTAAACTTGATAGATATTCAACTGCTTTCAAATCAGTAGCGCCCATATAAGACGTCGTAATAATTTTTAATTGGCCTCCACGTTCAGTAAATTCAAACAATTCTTTTTCGAAAATTCTTATCCCAGTCCATTTGATAAATGAAACAAGGAAATTTATTTTATCTGATGATAAAATTTCTTTTTTAATTTCACTTTCCAAAGAAATACCGGCATTACTTCCAGTAAACAATTCGCTTTGTGACAATCTTGTATAAGGAGTAATCTCTTTGAGGTGCTTTTCAAAATCTGAAAAATTAGCATTTAATTTTGAAAAAATTGCTGAAAGTATTCGCGCTTCGGTTGCTATTAAATCTTCATCAAAGTCGTTATTATTTAATTCCTTTTTTAAAAGAAAAATAATTTTATTAGAAAGTTCAATTTGTTTTTCAATACTGTCATCTCCAGAAATAAGGTTAAGCGCAAATCTTATTACTTCCGATAAATACTGTGAAAATATTCTTGCGGCCTCATTTTTGTCAATTTCATTCTGTTTGATATAAAATTTATCTTTATCTAAATCATTAATTTTTGATGAAACTAATTTGGTTATTAGTTGTTCGTAGATACCGTTTTGGTTCATTTTATAATTTTATATTTTAAACGATTGATTTTTTTTTGAGAGACTAAATCTACACTATCAATTTTACTTTTGCTTATATATTCTGAAGTTTCTGAAAAATATTAAATATTTATTCATAACCGAATTATTTAGCGAACACTTTTTTATAAATATAAAATAAATAATACAAGAAACAACAAAAAAAAACTAAACAAAAAAAATCCCCATAATGTCTTACCATTACAAGGATTTCCAATCAAAACAAATTTAAAACTAATTAATTCTTATACACCATTCCCATATCTTCGATAGAGAATTTATCGGTTAATAAGTGTAATAATTTATCTCGTAATTCGATGTATTCGGGCATTTTTACAATTTCTATTTTGTTTCTAGGTCTTGGCAAATGCACATCGACAATTTCTCTAATTGTTGATGCTGGACCATTATTCAAAACCACAATTCGATCCGATAAAAACAGAGCTTCTTCGATGTCATGCGTAATCATTACAATAGTTTTTTCACGATGGTTCAGATTCCATAGTTTTAATACTTCCAGTTGCATGGATCCTTTTGTCAAAGCATCTAAAGCGCCAAAGGGTTCGTCTAATAATAATACGCCAGGGTTGATGGCAAATGCTCTCGCTATGGCAACTCTTTGTTTCATTCCGCCCGATAATTGTCCAGGTAATTTATCTCGGTGATCGATTAAATTAACCATTCGAAGATTATTATCCACTATTTCATGCTTTTCTTTTTTAGAACAATCCATAACGGAATCGACGGCTTGAAAAATATTTTCATGAACCGACATCCATGGCAAAAGTGAGTAATTTTGGAATACGATTCCTCTATCGGGACCGGGGCCTTTTATAGCTTTATTATCTAAAAGAACGGTTCCTCCTGTTGGAGTCAACATTCCGCCAATGGCATTCATAATGGTCGATTTTCCACAACCCGAATGCCCAATAATCGAGATTATTTCTCCTTTTTTAATAGATAAATTAATATCTCTTACTGCAATGTATTTTCCTTTTGGTGTTGGAAACGAAATTTCTAAATCTTTGATTTCTAAATAGCTCATGATTTTTGGTGTTAGGTTTTAGGTGTTGGGTTTGAAAACCCAATTTTTAAGCTTTGTAAGCTACTTTACTTTCGATATAAGTAAATAATTTGTCAAAAAGTAATCCCACAATTCCGATTATGATAATTGCCGAAATCACTTTTTCGAGACTTAATGCGTTCCAACTATCCCAAACGAAGAATCCGATTCCTGCACCGCCAGAAAGCATTTCGCCAGCTACAATAACTAACCAAGCCACGCTGATACTCAATCGTAAACCAGTAATAATGTGAGGCAAACTATAAGGAATAAGAATTTTGGTTAGATAACGCCATTTCGAAAATCCGAATGCTTTTGCAACGTTTTTATGATCTTGCGGAATGGAAGCAACTCCAAATGAAGTGTTGATAAGCGTTGACCATAATGAAGTGATGAAAACAATAAATAGGGTTGCCATTCCCGTATCTTTGAAAACGACTAAACCAATTGGGAACCAAGCTAATGGCGAAACTGGCTTTAATAATTGTACAATTGGATATAATATTTGTTTGCAAGTGTTGCTTGCTCCCATCAAAATCCCAATGGGAATCGCAATCAATGAACCGAGTGTAAATCCGAATAAAACGGTTTTTATGGATCTAAATAATTGCAATCCTATTCCTTTGTCGTTGGGACCATAATCATAAAATGGATCGCGGAGCATTTCATATAAAACGGTCAAAGTCGCTTTTGGACCAGGAAGTGCCGCCTTGGTATAATAACTTAATAAGCTCCAAAAACCTACGAAAATCAATAATCCCAAACCTGCCAGCGACAATGATTTCATTTTTATTAATACGTTAGTTATAAGCAGTTTGATGTTGTACTTTTCGGAAAAACTTACAGATGAAACAACCGTATTTTTTTCTAAGTTATCAATGGTCAATGTATTTGTTTCTGACATAATAGTATATTTTAGTTGATTATAATAGGATTTACCTTTTGACCACTTTCAAATAAGCAGCTGGATTTGAAGGATCAAAAACAGTTTTGTCCATGGTAAGAGAAAACGGTTTCATGTCGTCCGTTGGGATTTTTATTTTCATACTTTTCGCAACTTCTTCATATAAATCTTGTAGAATCAATTTATCGGCAATTGCTTTATAATTTGGAGCTTCTTTTAAATATCCAAAACGTACATATTGTGCCATTGCCCATATTGCGTAGGATTTACGAGGAAAGTTAACCGTTCCGCCTTTGTAAAACAACATATAATCATTCGAATATATTTGGGTTCCTTGGTTACAACCTAAGTCATAATTTCCCATTAATCTATTTTCAATAACATCTGCTGGCGCATTTACATAAGGAGCTCTTCCGATAATTGCTGCCGCTTTTTTACGATTCGAAGGATTGTCAAGCCAGATACAAGCTTCCATAATTGCTTTCATTACTTTTTTAAGATCTTCTCTACGTTTTTCGCTAAATTCTTTGTTGACAACCAATGCTTTTTCGGGATGGTCTTTCCAAATATCTTGTGAGGCAATCTGGGTAAAACCAATGCCTTGTTTCACGGCAACTCCATTCCAAGGTTCACCAACAGAAAATCCATCCATGTTTCCCACTTTCATATTGGCGACCATTTGCGGAGGTGGAATCGTAATGATTTTTACTGATTTTTGGTTAATTCCCGCAATTGCCATCCAGTTACGCAACCATAAATCGTGAGTTCCACCAGGGAAAGTCATGGCAAAAGTTACTTCTTTTTCGGCTTTTAATTTGGCGGCAACAACTGGAGCTACTTTGTTCATTTGCTTGAAACCTACTTTTCCACAAAAATCATTCGAAAGGGTAATGGCTTGTCCATTTTCACTTAACATCATGGCAATTTTCATTTCAGATCCTGCTTTTCCGCCAACTCCTGTGTAAACGGAGAACGGCATAGTATACAAACAATGTGCTCCGTCTAATTCGCCTGTTAAAATTTTATCGCGAACATTGGCCCAAGAAGATTCTTTGGTTACGATAACCTCAACTCCGTATTTTTTGAATAAGCCTAATTCTTTGGCCATTACAATTGGAGAACAATCCGTTAGCGGAATAAATCCTAGTTTTATTGGCTCTTTTGACTGTGCATTCGAAGTAGTCGAAATTAGTACTACAAACATCATTAATATCGATGCTGTAAGTAAACTGGCTGTTTTTTTGATTCTATTTTTCATTTTGCTATTTTTTAAAATTTGATTACATTTTTTTGGTTGCCAAGAAATTTGGAGAAATTTTCAATGCTAAATAAGCCCATTGCGCAGTCAATTTTGGATTTGCAACATTTTTAACCGCTGCAGAAGCCATTGTTTTTGTAGCATTCATCAAAGAATAACCTGCTTCTATGTTGATTAATTTAGTAAAGTTATATTTGGCTGTAAAGTCAAATTCAGTACCTAAATATTTTGTTATATTAGCGGGAAGTTTATTAGCTGATTCAAATCCATGAATGTCTATTAATAATGCTAATTTGTCACTAGCATTATATTTAGTTTTAAAATAATAGTCTAATAAACCTTGACTGCCAAAGGGACTTGCTGCATAAAAATAATCCATTGATCCCCAAAATTTATGTGGTGTTCCGTACAAAGGATCAAAACGATTGTTTTGTGATGCTGTTACAGTACCATCGTTTCCAGATAAAAAGTCAACTCCGGGTCCAATAAATAACTTTCTGTTTACTTGATACGTAGCGGTAATTGAAGCCAATTTTGCACTTATTTCTTTGCCTAATTTATCGTGACCTCCTTGGTAATAAACACTACCGTTTAAGTTTAATTTTCTGGTAGGCATTACATTATAATAGAAGCCCGTAGTAGTTCGAGAATTTACACCTTGAGTAAAAGTTGGGGCAGTCGCTGTTCCTGTAAATTTGCTAAAATCATCTTTGAAGAATAAGAAAGACAAGTCACCAAAGAAGAATTTTCGTCCTAAATATAGGTATTGAAATGATTTGTATTCATGTTGAATCCCATTTGTGCCAGCTGTGTAGGTAGTCGTAGCAGGTAAACCATTATAAATTGTACCTGAACTTGGTTCTTTACCAGCAGTATAATTTTGGTTAAATGCTGCTCCTATATCTGCAATCCAACCTTTATTGGCAAATTTTAAGATAATAGCATCATGATTACGACCTTGTTGTAACCAATCTAAACTTCCTAAAACCTTTTGATCATCATAAGAAATTTCTTGACGTCCTGCTTTTATGGATAAGTTTTGAATTTTGCTAATGGTATCATTTAATATTATTTCTCCCCAAGCTTCGTGAAACATAAGACCATTATTAGCTTCTGTTGTTGTTCTGTTGATAGTTGAAGCATCTTCCCCCCAAACTCTCACATCTTGTAACGAAGCATAAACCTTAAAGCGATACCCTGTAAAACCTACATTTAATCGTGTTCTTTGAGAAGTAAATAAAGCTCCCTTTGCTCCGTTAGTAATCAAAGTTCCTTGACCTTCTTTTGCTTCGGTTCTTTCTCTAATTTGTCCTGTTGCAACTAACTGAGCTTTTGCTTCATTATGACTTAATACTGTCAAAGCAATTCCTAAAAAAATAGATTTTGAAAGGTTTGAATTAAAGATTCTTCCATTTTTTAAAGATTTAATGTACTGTAATTTGGTTTTAAACTTTTCCATTATTATTTTGTTTATAAATTAGTATGGAACAAATGTACGTAAGTAGTATTACGTATATTTATGAAATAAAACAGAGGGGAATAGTCTTTTAACGCAAGAAATAAGTTGAAAAAAGCAGTTTTTTTTATGTTTTTTAGCAGAAAACGAATACGAAGTCAAGTATAGTAAGGAATTTCGGAATAGAAAATATACGTAGTTATATTTGTTTGTCATTTCGA
>CANBWX010000075.1 GCA_947373225.1 Flavobacteriaceae bacterium
GGTACGGCTAAACACATAGTTTTATGATTTTAATGATTTTTTTAGAAAGCTGTACCAAGAATCCATTCCTTGCCCAGTATAAGCCGAAACTTCAAAAAATTCAAGATTCGGGTTTACTTTCTTCGCATAATCTTTCAGCTTTTCTAAATCAAATTTAAGGTAAGGCAGCAAGTCAATTTTGTTGATGATACATACTTGCGAACCGTAAAACATATCCGGATATTTAATAGGTTTATCCTCTCCTTCGGTGATGGATATGATTACAACTCTTAGATTTTCCCCTAAATCGAACATAGCGGGACAAACTAAATTTCCCACATTTTCGATCATCATCAAAGAGCCGTCTTTTGGCGAAAGCTCCTTTACTGCTTTCGCAATCATCTCACTATCCAAATGACAGCCTTTTCCGGTGTTGATTTGGATTACTGGAACTTCGAGAGCGGCAATTCTATCGGCATCATTTGTCGTTTGCTGATCGCCTTCGATTACGGCGAATGAAATTTCATTTTTCAAATCAGCAATGGTTCTTTCGAGCAATGACGTTTTTCCAGAACCTGGAGAACTCACTAAGTTGATGGCAAATATATTCTTGGCATCAAAATAACCTTTATTTCTTTCGGCCAATAAATCATTTTTATGAAGAATCTCTCTTTCTAAATTGATTTCTCTGGCATTTTGATGATCGTGATGATGTTGATGGTCATGCGAATGATTATGGTCGTGATCATGGTCATGATTGTGCTCGTGACTATGATGGTCATGCCCATGATCGTGCATGTGAGAATGTTGAACGGTTTTACCTTCCACTTTTGTCATTCTAACTTCGTTATCATCTGAACTACATCCACAAGTTACACACATAGCAGTATTGTTAGTTTATTATTAATTTATTTATTTTCAATTCTTTACCCGAAATAATATTTTTAAATGGGCTGTTACACTTTGGACAAGAGTCAAATATTTTTTCTAATGGAAATTCTGTTTCACATTCGGCGCATTGGGCAATTCCTTCGGGTTCGGTTATCGTTACTTTGGCATCTTGCAAAACCGTTTCCTGCACACACAGTTCCCAAACGAAATGTAAAGATTGTATTTCTACTCCGGAAAGTTTACCAATTTCTAAATAGATTTCTAAAACTTTATCTCCACCATTATCTTTCAACTCTTGTTGAGCGGTTTTGAGAATAGACGTTGCAATAGAAAGTTCATGCATAATGTATTTATTAGCAAGGTTTTTATTATGTAATCAACAAATAAACAGTTAATTAACTTAATATCACATGACAATTATCATGTTTTGTTTTCAATAACTATAATATTTTTGATAGGTTATAATTTTTATAAAATTATTAATTTCTTCAATCAACACATTATGGGACAAAAGATCAAAACAAATGAAACTTATTACGAAAGTATCGTTAGACAAGGATACAATCGTAGAGATTTTCTAAAGTTTGTTGCATTTATTGGAGCCTACATGGGTGTAGAATCTTCTGCATTAGGGCAAATCGCAAAATCACTATCAACAAAACCACGATTACCGGTTATTTGGGAACATTTCCAAGAATGCACCTGCTGTAGCGAGTCATTTATTCGTTCCGATCACCCTATTGTTGCGGATATTATTCTAGACAAAATTTCACTTGATTATACCTTAACTTTAATGGCAGCCTCTGGACATCAAGCCGAAGCAGCCAAAAAAGCCACCATGGATAAATACAAAGGCGAATATATTCTTTGTGTTGAAGGTTCTATTCCTACTGGTGATAACGGAAATTATTGTTGTATTGGTGGTAGAAGTGCTATCGAAATATTAAAAGAATCTGCGGCTGGAGCCAAAGCCATAATTGCATGGGGAAGCTGCGCAACAACAGGTTGCGTTCAAGCAGCAAAACCAAATCCTACAGGAGCAGTACCAATTGATCAGATAATTACAGACAAACCGATAATAAACGTACCTGGCTGCCCTCCTATTGGCGAAGTTATGGCAGGAATTATTGTGCATGTGGTGGCTTTCGAAAGGCTTCCAGAATTAGACAATGCAGGAAGACCAAAAGCTTTCTATTCCAAAAGAGTGCATGACAGCTGCTACAGAAGACCTTATTTTGATGCGGGTTTATTTGTCGAAAACTTCGATGATGAAAATGCAAAAAAAGGATATTGTTTATACAAAGTGGGATGTAAAGGACCAACTACTTATAACGCTTGCGGAAACATCAAATGGAACGGCGGTGTGAGTTATCCTATTCAATCCGGACATGGTTGCTTAGGTTGTAGTGCCAAAGGTTTCTGGGATGCTGGAAGTTTCTATTCAAGAGATTTAGCAATAGGCGGAGGAATCGAAAGCGATGCCGATACTTTAGGTAAAGTAGCTCTTGGAGCTGTTGCTGTGGGAGTTGGCGCACACGCAGTTATTTCTAATGTTGCCAAAAGAAAAGAATTGGACAGAAGAATTGCGGAAGGCGAAAAAGTAGAATCAAAAATTAAAGATTAGTAAACCTATAAATAATTCAAAATGGCAGAAAGAATCGTAGTTGACCCAATAACTAGAATTGAAGGGCATTTAAGAGCAGAAGTAGAAATTTCGGATGGAACTATAAAAGAAGCTTTTTTGTCCTCAACAATGGTAAGAGGTCTCGAAAATATCGTCAAAGGAAGAAACCCTAAAGATGTTTGGGCATTTGTTCAAAGAACTTGCGGAGTTTGTACATCAGTTCATGCCACAACATCGGTAAGAGCTGTTGAAGATGCTTTAGGAATTGTTGTTCCGCCAAATGCTGAAATGGTCAGAAACATTATGCTTGGTTCTCTATATATACACGATCACGTGGTTCACTTTTATCATCTTCATGCCTTTGATTGGGTTGATGTAGTAAGTGGATTAAGTGCCGATCCCGTAAAAACTTCTCAATTAGCCCAAAGTATTTCAAAATGGCCAAAAAGTTCTCCAGGTTATTTCTCCGATTTACAAAAAAGATTGAAAAAATTTGTAGAAAGCGGTCAATTAGGAATTTTTGCTAATGGATATTGGGGTCACCCAGCAATGAAATTACCACCAGAGGCCAATTTGATGGCAACGGCTCACTATCTTGAAGCCTTAGAATGGCAAAAAGAAATAGTAAAAGTGCATGCCATATTTGGTGGAAAAAATCCACATCCTAATTATTTAGTTGGTGGTATGGCTTGTGCTATCAATCTTGATGATGCCAGCGGACTAAATGCTGAGAGATTGGCAATGGTTCAAAAATTACTAATTCAAGGTAAAGAATTTATCGAACAAGTTTATGTTCCAGATGTTTTGGCAATCGCAGGATTCTATAAAGATTGGGGAGCAATCGGTGGATTTCATAACTTTATGAGTTTTGGTGATTTCCCAATGCAAGGACATAATAATACCAATAATAGTACCTTCAAATTCCCATCGGGCGTAATTCTAAACAAGGATTTGTCGAAAGTTCACAATCTTGATTTAAGAAATTTAAAAACAGTCGAAGAATACGTAAACAATTCTTGGTACGATTATTCAGGTGACGGAAACGCGGGTAAACATCCATGGGTTGGAGAAACCAACATTAATTATTCGGGGCCAAAACCGCCATATACACATCTTGATGTCGATAAAAAATACAGTTATATCAAAACCCCAAGATGGAAAGGTCAAGCCATGGAAGTAGGCCCACTAGCCAGAACGCTGATTGGATATGCTTCGGGAAGACCTGAATACAAAGAAATTGTTGACGCTACACTTTCGAAACTTCAAGTTCCCGCTGGAGCGCTTTTCTCTACTTTGGGAAGAACCGCAGCAAGAGCATTAGAAACTCAATTAGTGGCAGGATGGAATCTTGAATTCTTTGATACCCTTATCGATAATATTAAAAAAGGAGATCTTAGAATGGCAAATATGGAAAAATGGGAAACTTCTTCTTGGCCTTCTGAAGCCAAAGGTGTTGGTCTTGCCGAAGCGCCACGTGGTGCATTAAGTCACTGGATTGTTATAAAAGATGGCAAAACCGCCAATTATCAACAAGTAGTTCCATCAACATGGAATGCTTCGCCAAGAGATCCAAAAGGACAAAGATCGCCTTATGAAAGTGCTTTGATAAACACGCCCGTTGCAAATTCCGAATTACCATTGGAAATCATTAGAACCATCCACTCTTTCGACCCTTGTATTGCTTGCGCGGTACATTTGTATGACGAAAACGGAAATATCATTAATGAAGTAAATGACATCTCTATTTGTAATGTATAAAGTAACCCTTTAAATAAATTATTTATGGCAACTCAAGATTATAAAAGAGCCTACGTATGGCAATTGCCGGTCAGGATATTTCATTGGGTCAATGCATTATCAATAACAGTTTTAATTATCACGGGGCTATTAATTTCGCATCCTCCAGGGATAATGTCATCACATGAAGCTTCTGCGCAATTTTGGTTTGGATACATTCGTAAAATTCATTTTATGAGTGCTTATCTTATGGTTGCTGTTTTATTTATGAGAGTGTATTGGGCTTTTAAAGGCAATAAATACTCGGACTGGAAAGTGTTTGTTCCTTTTAACAAAGAAGGACTTTCGAGTGTTTGGCACACCATAAAATATGATGTCTTTCTGCAAAACCCAAAGGTATATGACTACAAAAAAAGTGTAAGTGTTGGTCATAATAATATAGCTGCCATATCCTACTTAATCATGTTTATCATGGCTATCGTAATGATTTTCACAGGTTTTGGATTATACTCACAAAATTCAACTTGGTTCTTACCAAAAATGTTTACTTGGATACCCACATTTCTGGGAGGAGATATGAACACTCGAGTGTTACACCATGCAACTATGTGGGCTTTTATTCTATTTGCTTTGGTTCATGTGTATTTAGTATTATTCCATGATTGGCTGGAAGGTCGAGGGGAATCCTCCGCAATGATAAGTGGTTACAAATTTGTAAGAGCCGAAAGAGCTAAAAAAGAATCAGAAAAGGAAAATTAAAAACTAAAATTCCCTGATAGTCTCAGGGAATTTTTTTTCTAATGAATAGCTAAAAAATATAAAGATGAAAGAAGAATTATTTCCACATATATCCGACAAATTTCATAATAATGGCAACGATATACTAATTCTAGGAATTGGTAACTATTTAATGGGAGACGAAGGTGTTGGCGTTCATTTTGTGAATACTATTGATGAATCCGAATTTCCTAAAAACATCACTTTTATGGATGGTGGAACAGGTGGTTTTTTGCTTATCCCCTATCTCGAAAGTCATCCAATAGCCATTATTGTTGATGCGACAATGGACGGAAAAGAAACTGGAACGGTATCACTTTTGAAACCAAAATTTTCGAATGACTTTCCGTTATCACTCAGTGGACATAATTTTGGATTAAAAGATATGGTCGAAATTCTTACCCTATTCGAAAGAATGCCTGACATTTATCTTTATACCGTTTCCATTGATAAAATGGACCCAATGGTTACTGAATTATCTTCAAAAGTACAAGCTTCATTAGCGGTTGTAAAAGGACAAGTGCTACGTTTAATCGATGAATTAAAAACTAAAAATAACGTTCTCATTGAATCCTAATACTTTTGAAATCATAATTTCCGGACGTGTTCAAGGCGTCGGATTTAGACCATTTATTTATAATTTGGCCAAGAATTATGCTATAAAAGGTTTTGTGACCAATAATGAATTGGGCGTTTTAATTCATGCCGTAGCAGAGGAAAAAACTATTGATGCTTTTTATGAACAAATTTTTCTCCAAAAGCCAGTAAATGCCGAAATTATTTATCATCGAAAAAACAGTATTTCATCAACAGAAATATACAATACTTTTTACATAAAAAATACCGCCGTAAACCTTCGCATTGATATTCCATTAACACCCGATTTTGCCATTTGCGAAAGCTGTTCGAGCGAAATCCTGGATCCGAAAAACCCTCGATATTATTATCCATTCACGACATGCACCCAATGTGGGCCAAGATATACCATCACACAAAAATTCCCTTTCGAACGTATAAACACAACCATCAATAAATATGTAATGTGCGAAAATTGTTTGCAAGAATACAAAAGCAGTGATGATATTCGGTTTCATTCTCAAACAAATTCTTGTCCGAATTGTGGAATTACACTAAAATTGACCCATAATTCCGGAGAAATCCTTTCGCAAACAAATGCAGAAATATTTAAAATTATTGCCGAAAAATTGACTTTAGGAAAAATTATTGCAGTAAAAAACACCGCCGGTTTTGTCTTAATTTGCGATGCTACAAACGAAAAAGCAGTTGAAGAATTGAGGGTTCGAAAAATACGACCTACAAAACCATTTGCTGTTTTATTCGAAAATACAGAAACAATAGCAAACTATTTAGAAATTAACGCTTTAGAAAAAAAAGCTTTAAACGCTGCCGAAGCTCCTATTGTTATTTTACCTATAAAAAAAGCAGGCGATTTAGCCATAAACCAAATTTCTCCTAATATGGAAACCATTGGCGCAATGATTCCAAATTCAGGAACATTGCGGTTGATTATGGAAAATTTCAGTAACCCAATTATTGCTACAAGTGCCAATTTTCATGGTTCGCCAATATGTTGCAACGAAAAAGAAGCCACAAAAACATTAAAAGAAATAGCCGATTATTTTCTTCATAATACCTTGAGAGTTTTGCATCCGCAGGACGATTCGGTTATAAAATATTCAGAAAAACAGAGTCAAAAAATATTTTTGAGACGTTCTCGTGGTTTTGCTCCTAATTTTTTGAATTTTGAAAGACCAAAATGCGACAAAAAAATACTTTGCCTAGGTAGCGACTTAAAAAATACAATAACTATTTTGCCCAATACTAATTGCTATGTAAGTGAATACATTGGCGATTTAGCGAATTATGATACCTATATCCGATTTGAAAAAACGATCGAGAACTACGGGAAGATATTCAATTTCGAACCCAAAGTTGTTTTATATGATGCACATCCGAAATATGTGAGTTCGAATTTTGCCCAAACTATGGATAACCATGAAGATCCTATTTATTTTCAAAAAATACAACATCATAAAGCGCACTTTTCGGCAATTCTTGGCGAGAAAAACTTATGGAATTCCGAAAAGAAAATCCTCGGTATAATTTGGGACGGAATCGGTTTTGGAGAAGATAAGCAAATTTGGGGTGGCGAATTTTTCGAGTATCATAAAAACCAAATGAATCGCATTGGTCATTTAGAGTATTATCCTTGGGTTTTGGGGGATAAAATGTCTAAAAATCCTAAGATTTCGGCTTTGTCAATAAGTGATGCTAATCCAATTTTTAGAGACTATTTCGACGATAATGGATGGAATATCTATTCGAAAGTGATCGAAAAACCTACGATAAAAACCTCTTCAATGGGACGATTATTCGATGCCGTTGGATTTGTTTTAGGATTTACAGAAACCATACATTTTGAAGGTGAAGCGGCGTTGTATTTAGAAAAAATAGCGAAGAAACACTATTTATCATCAAAAAACACACTTATTGATTATCTTGAAAATGAAAAACTGATTGATAATATCATTCCAACAAAGCTACTTTTTGATGCTGTAATTTCAGCCAAATCAAATGAAATTTCTGCCGGAGAAATCGCTCTGAATTTCCATTATACATTAATTAAGTGTATCGAAAAGGTCGCAACAACCAATAAAATTCATACATTAGCTTTCAGCGGTGGCGTGTTCCAAAACGCTTTACTTGTGGATCTAATTATTGAATTTATGTCGAAAGGTTTTGAAGTTCATCTCCATGAAAATTTATCCCCAAATGATGAAAATATCTCTTTCGGACAATTGAATTATTATCTCAATATTAAAAATTAATTCTAAAAAAAATGAATATAAACGAATTGTTAGGAACCATAGGAAAAACAGATGAATCGGATAAAATATCCTATTCTGCAGGAGTAATTATGGCGCAAAGTCTAAAAGATATTGGTTTTGACGAAATCAAATACGACGATTATATCGAAGGAATGAAATCGGTTTTTAATGATTCTTATCCAAAAATTACGCAAAAACAAGCCATTGCAATTTTTCAAAACTACGTCGCTTTACTTCAGGAAGATCAGAAAGATAAAAATGCCGAATTAGGTAAAGAATTCTTGGCTAAAAATGCTCAAAAAGAAGGCGTTATCACACTCGAAAGCGGTTTGCAATTCGAAATTTTAGTACAAGGAGATGGTGAAATTCCAACTATAAACGACACCGTAAAAGTGCTTTATGAAGGTACCTTATTGAACAATGACGTTTTTGATTCCACCAAAGAAAGTGGCGCAATAGAAATGAATGTAGCGCAAACTATTTTGGCATGGCAAGAAGCTTTGCTACTGATGCCGGTGGGTTCTCGTTGGAAATTATATATTCCCCATTATTTGGCTTATGGAGAATATGGTGCACAGCCCATGATTCAGCCTAATTCAACTTTGATTTTTATTATCGAATTGTTGGAAATAGTATAAAATATTAAACCGCAAATTTAATCCAAACCATAAACGTAAAAAAATAATTTGCGAATTTGCGGTTACTATTTTTAGACCTCAAAGGTAGATCCACTAATTTTTTTACTGAAACCAAAATGTTCTTTGGAAACACAAATTATATATGAAATACCTGACCGAATACCGAAATCCAGAACTCGTAAAACATTATTTATCGGAGATTAGTAAAATCATTACGAAACCTTGGAATATAATGGAGATTTGCGGCGGACAAACACATTCTTTAGTAAAAAATGGTTTATTAGATTTGCTCCCGAAAGAAGTTCGGATGATTCACGGGCCAGGTTGTCCGGTTTGCGTTACCCCTATTTCGTTGATTGACAAAGCAATTGAACTACTAAAACAAGGCGTAATTGTTTGTTCTTTTGGTGATATGATTCGGGTTCCGGGTTCTACAAAAAGTTTGTTGCAAGCCAAGGCCGATGGTGGCGATTTGAGAATATTGTATTCACCACTCGAAGCCGTAAATATTGCTGTTGCAAATCCAGATAAAGAAGTCGTTTTCTTTGCCGTTGGTTTTGAAACTACTGCTCCAAGTAATGCACTTTCTGTAGTTCACGCTCATAAATTAGGTTTAAATAATTACTCTATATTAGTTTCTCATGTTTTGGTTCCGCCAGCAATGGAAGCCATTTTATCGGACAAATTCTGTACAATTAACGCATTTTTAGCTGCTGGTCACGTTTGTACCATTATGGGATTGGACGAATATCATCCGATTGCCGAAAAATATAAAATTCCGCTTGTTGTCACCGGATTTGAACCTGCCGATTTAGTTCAGGGAATTTATCACGCTGTTCTTCAATTAGAAAATGGAGAATATTTTGTTGATAATCAATACAAACGAATGGTAAAACCCGAAGGAAATTTGAGAGCCAAAGAAGTGATTTATGATGTATTTGAAATTGGCGAACAAGAATGGCGCGGCATTGGAAAAATTCCGGAAAGCGGTTTTATAATGACCAAAAAATATGAGAAATACGATGCCAATGCCAAGTTTTCTATTAAAGTAACACATAGCGAAAAAGATAAGAACTGCATTGCAGGTGAAATATTAAAAGGTATCAAAAAACCACACGAATGTCCTGAATTTGGTAAAACCTGCAAGCCTTCAAACCCGCTTGGTGCTCCAATGGTTTCTTCGGAAGGAGCTTGTGCGGCTTATTATCACTATTCCGTTTAAGATGATTGGATTTATAATCACCGCTTATGCTGGACTGGAACACGCCTTTGAAGCCGATCATTTATTGGCCGTAAATAGCTTGGTAACCAATAGAAATAATTTGAAAGAATCCGTGAAAGACGGCATATACTGGGGAATTGGTCATACGGTTACCATTTTTGCAGTAGCTGTTTTGATGATTGGATTTAAATTGAATATCAGCGAACACCTTTTTAGTTATCTCGAAGCTACAGTAGGATTAATGCTAGTATTTTTAGGAATCTATCGTTTGACGAAATTATTCAAAAAAAATACGCATAGCCATACGTATTCACACAGTCACACACTCTCTAATTCTGATTCGGTTAGTCGTTTGCATTCGCATACGTATGTTCATTCACATATATCGCCTGTTTCGGATCATACGCATACCAGTAATTCAAACAGTTTTAAAGCTGCTTTTGGAGTCGGTTTAGTTCACGGTTTGGCAGGAAGTGGTGCTTTGGTTGTATTAGTGCTTTCGCAAATGAAAACCACACTCGAAGGTTTGTCGTATATTTTAATTTTCGGTCTAGGATCAATAATGGGAATGTTTATTGCTTCGGGATTATTCAGCATTCCTTACGGAAAATCGATAATGAAATCCCAAAAACTACAAATTGGGTTAATCATTGTTTCTTCCTTACTTTGTGTTTTTTACGGTGGTCACGTGATTTATAAAAACCTTTTTTTATAAAATTATTTCCGAATTTCTTCCAAAGTCAAATTTGAAATCACCGATTTATTTTCTTTTAAAATATCAGCTTCGGTTGCATATTTATCATTCTTTTTGATAAGCAACCAAGCATTTTTTTGTTTGATTTTCAATCGTATTAATGCAAATTCCCCTTTTAATTTTTTTCCGTTAAGGACAAAACTAAGATGACCTTTTTTTATGCTTTCTTTGATGTTTTCATCGTCTAAAGTATAGCTTCCGTTATCCCAAACAATGACTGTTCCAGCACCATAATTCCCTTCTGGAATTGTGCCTTCAAAATCTTTGTAAGCATACGGATGATCTTCGACCAAAATGGCTAGCCTTTTTTCTTCGGGATTCATAGATGGTCCTTTTGGGATTGCCCAACTTTTCAAAACGCCATTCATTTCAAGACGAAAATCAAAATGCAACTGAGTTGCAGCGTGTTCTTGAACTACAAAAATTAATTCATTTTTCGATTTTTCTATTTCGCCTTTGGGTTCGGTGGTAGAAGTAAAATCGCGTTTTTGATAATATTTACTTAAATCCATTGGAAATGAGGATTACAATTAAACTGTACTAAAATTACGATTTTTAAATTCATTTGCTGTAAGAAATCCTGTTTTTTTTAAACCAAAAAGAGGATACTATTTAAAGCATCCTCTTTTATAAAAAATCGAATTATTATTAATCTTTTACTCCAAATTTAGTCAAAATATCATCCATCAAACACCATTTTGTTATGGAAGATTGTAACAAATTGACTCCCACAAAAGTGGTAAACCATAACCAATTTTGGTCAACATAAATAGATAATAATAGGCTGATTAGTATGAAACTTCCAGCAATGCCTCGTGTGATTCTGTTTTTCATAATGTTCATTGTGAGGTAAAATCACCTCTTTTTAATTGTTTTAATTGGATCGCTCTATATTTAGCATTGCCAAATGAATATGGGACAACGATTCTTGTTTTTCATTGAATTCGGAAACCAAATCAAATACTTTGTCTATATTTTCTTTTTCAACAAATGCATAAAACAATACCGATTCACTTTCGTTTATTTCGGTGGCAAACCAATTGTTTTGTAGCGACAAATCGGAAATATCTTTATAGCCCATAACACTTTTATGGGAATAGACTTTTACCTCGGATTTTTTTAGAATTTGTTTTATTTCTTTTTCAAATTCTTTAATTGCGGTTATTAAAAGTAGTTTCATTTTTTCTAGGTATTAGGTTCTTGGTCTTGGGTTTTAGGTAAATCAATATCAGAATCGTTTTCCCATTTTTTTCTTTCGGTTATGTAATAAATAATTGGCACAACAAGTAATGTTAATACTGTCGAAACTACAGCTCCAAAAACCAACGATATTGCCAATCCTTGAAAAATTGGATCAAATAATATAATCGAAGCTCCAATAACTACTGCTCCTGTTGTCAATAAAATAGGCGTTGTTCGTACCGCTCCTGCTTCGATAATCGCACGCTTCAACGGAACTCCATCGTTCAGTCGGATTTCGATAAAGTCAATCAGCAGCACCGAATTTCGAACCATAACTCCTGCCAAAGCAATCATTCCGATGAAAGAAGTTGCAGTGAAAAACGCACCCAATAACCAGTGTCCAAACACAATCCCGATTAGCGAAAGCGGAATCGCAAGCATCATCACCATTGGCGTTTTAAAGTTTTGGAACCAGCCCACAATCAGCATGTAAATAATGACAATTACAACCAGAAAGGCAACTCCCAAATCACGGAAAACTTCCAAAGTAATTTGCCATTCTCCATCCCATTTCACAGTAAAATCGCTTTCATCTGTAGGCTGTTCTAAGTACAATTCATTGACTTTGTAGCCTTTTGGCATTTTCATTTTCTGCAGTTTTTCGTTCATTCCCAAAATGGCATACACCGGACTTTCTAATGCTCCAGCCATATCGGCGGTAACATAAACCACACGTTTTTGATCCTTGCGGTAAATGGTTTTCTGCAAAGTGTCGAGTTTTACTTTTACCAAATCACTCACTGGAATCATATTCCCTTGGCTTCCTTTTATTTTTAGATTCTCGATGTCTTGCAAGCTCGTTTTGTCCTTGTCGTCAAGCGAAAGTACGATTCCCACATTGTCATTCGAATTCTCGTCATACAAGTTCGAAACGGGATATTCTTTCAACAAATAAGTCAAATTCCCAACCACTTGTTGCGGAGCAATTCCGTTAAGCATTGCTTTTTCCTTATCTACTTCTAGCTTATATTCAATTTGGCTATCTTCAACCGTCCAATCAATATCCACAATATCCGAAGTATTTTTCAGAATATCCTTAACCTGATGCGCTACTTTTATTTGGTCTTTGTAATTAGGTCCGTAAATTTCGGCAACCAAAGTCGATAGAACCGGAGGTCCTGGTGGCACTTCAATTAGTTTGACATTCGCACCATATTTCTTAGCAATCTTCTGAATTTCAGGACGCATTTCTTTGGCGATTTCATGACTTTGCAGTTTTCTATCGTCTTTGTGCAACAAATTCACCTGAATATCAGCCATATTACTTCCGCCACGCAAATCATAATGACGCACCAATCCGTTGAAGGTAATTGGTGCCGATGTACCAATATAATTCTGATAATCGACCACTTCAGGTTTGGTCGAAAGATATTGTGCAATTTCTTTGGTCACCGCCGCAGTTCGTTCTAATGTGGTTCCTTCGGGCATATCGATCACCACTTGAAACTCATTTTTGTTATCGAAAGGCAGCATTTTCACCACCACCGATTTGGTAAAAAACATAGTCACAGAACCTATCAAAAGAATAACGGTAATTCCTAAAAGCACTCTTCTTTTCATGCTACTTTCTAAGAAAGGACGCTCGAGTTTATTGTATATTTTGAAAACCCAACTGGTTTCCATTCCTTCTACTTCTTTGTGTTCTTGCGATTCTTTTTCTTGTAGCAAATGATACCCCAAATAAGGTGTAACAGTCAAGGCCACAAATAAAGATAAAATCATCGCAATCGAAGCTCCAATTGGCATCGGACTCATATAAGGCCCCATCATTCCTGACACAAACGCCATAGGTAATATCGCCGCAATAACTGTAAACGTTGCCAAAATCGTTGGATTTCCTACTTCATTTATCGCATAAATAGCCGCTTGTTTAAACGGAAGTCGCTTCATTTTGAAATGCCTGTGCATATTTTCGGCAATGATAATACTATCATCAACCACAATTCCCACTACGAATACCAATGCAAAAAGCGTAATCCTATTCAGCGTATAACCCAATAAATAATACGCAAACAAAGTCAAAGCAAACGTAAGCGGAACCGAGAAAAACACCACTAATCCACCTCTCCAGCCCATCGCCAACATTACCAAGAAAGT
>CANBWX010000076.1 GCA_947373225.1 Flavobacteriaceae bacterium
TGTTTTCATTACTATTAGGCTTTTTAAGATTCATTCTTTTTGTTGTATATGTTTCCTTCTTTTCGGTTATATACTATTTCCTAAGCCTTTTTTTGAACAAAAAAACTAATTCTCGAAATGCCTTAGTATTACGTGATTTTTTAATCCGAACAGCCAATGGCTTATTAGGTATTCAAATAATTGTTTATGGAGAAAAACCTGCCGTTCAAGGCTTAATAATAGCGAATCACCGCTCCTATTTTGATCCAATTGCAATTGTAAATCAAGTTCATGCTTTTCCTGTGGGAAAGAAAGAAGTCGAATCTTGGCCTCTCATTGGATACCTTTGCAAAATATCAGGAGTATTATTTGTTAACAGAAGTTGTCAAAAAAGTAGACATAATACCGCCGAAAGTATTCTGGAAGTGCTGAGCAAAGGATATTCAATTATTAATTTTCCCGAAGGAACAACTCATACTTTACCCACAACCGCCCATTTTAACCCTGGTTCATTTGTAATGGCAACAAAAATAAAAGCAGCAGTTATTCCTGTGGCTATTGATTATAAAGTTAAAACGGATGCCTTTATAGGAGACGATACTTTTGTTCCGCATTTTTTGAAATGTTTTGGAAAACTTAGAACAGAAATAAAGATGACTTTTTTTCCGCCAATCTATTCCGAAGACAGTGATTTTTTATTAAGTACATCTAAAGATTTGATTGATAAAGAACTCCTTCGCTACCGAAAAGATTGGGATAACGAGAAATAATTTAAACTGCCTTATTTCTTGATTATTGTGTTAATCATTACGTCCTCTTTCAATACAATTTCATAATATTTATCCTCATTAAATAACTGTCGAGCAAATTCTGCCGACAAAAATCTTTTTACCAACGCCATATTGTTATCTAAATTTAGTAATAATCCGTTTTTTGAAATGAATTTTTGAAAAGAATTAAAATACAAATCAGTTCCGTCCATTTTAGCTATAAATTGTTCGAATGATAATCCTTTGAAAGAGTTTCGGTCTCGATCTAATTGTTCGAAAACGAATTGACCCAAAATACCTGATTGTAGTAAATAAGCCGTATTTTCCTTGCTATGTTCCACTTCAATCGGAACAAAAACATCTGGAACAATTCCGCCACCACCATACACAATTTTACCTTTTGGCGTTTTATATTTTAAAGTTTTCGGTGTTTTAATACTGTCTTTATTATACAATTCCCCATTTGCAAAACGCGAATCTGACTCTTTGAAATAAGCTTCATTTCCTTTAGAATATGATTTTTGAATCGAACGTCCTGTGGGAGTATAATATCTGGCAACCGTCAATCGTACAGCCGATCCGTCATCAAAATCCATTTCGCGCTGCACCAATCCTTTGCCAAAAGAACGGCGACCAACAATCGTTCCTCGATCATTATCCTGAATGGCTCCTGCCAAAATTTCACTTGCCGATGCGCTATTCTCATTGATTAAAACAAATAAACGTCCGCTTTCGAAGTTTCCTTTTTTGGTGGCAAATGTTTTTTCGATAGTTCCTTTTTTGTTCTTCGTAAAAACAATCAGTTTCTTGTCTCCTAAAAATTCATCCGCAATGGCAATCGCCTCTTCCATGTATCCGCCACCATTATCTCTAAGATCGATAATCAGAGATTTTGCACCTTGTTTTTTCAATTTGATTAAACCATTTTCGAACTCATTAAAAGTTGTTTCGGCAAAACGATTTATTTTAATATAACCTGTAGTTGGGTTTAAAAGTACGGCGGCATCAACACTTTTTATTGGGATAACACCTCGTTTTATTTTCAGTTTAATGTTTTTGCGTTCCGATTTTCGGTAAACCGTCACTTCAATTTCGGAACCATCTTCTCCTTTTAATTTCGAGAATAAACTGTCATTGGGTAATTTACGTCCAAATAATTTTGTTTTATCTGCAAACAGAATACGATCGCCTGATTTGATTCCTGCTTTTTCCGAAGGTCCGTTTTCAATGGTTTTAATTATTGCTACAGAATCTCTAAACATATAGAAATTTACCCCAATCCCAACGAAATCACCTTTCATATTTTCGGCAATTTGAGTTTGTTGACTTGCCGGAATATAAACCGAATGCGGATCTAGTTGAGCCAGAATTTTGTCGACCGTTTGATTCACAATCGAATCCGTATTTACTTTATCGACATATTCATTATTTATAAAATCGATAAGTTTATTAAGTTTATTTTTTGAATTGTTTTTGGCAAAAAACTGATTTTGATTGGGGAAATTTAACCAACCGCCCAAAATAATTCCAAGAGCAAGTGTTGCAAAAATCAGTATTAGAAAATATTTAGAATTGATTTTCATTTATTCTAAAACTTCAATTTGTTCTACGATAACTCCAGCCTTTACAAGAAAATCTACTCCCGAGGTATCTTTATAACCCGATTGATAAACGACTCTTTTTATCCCGGATTGATGAATCAATTTACTGCATTCTTTGCAAGGCGAAAGAGTGATATAAAGTGTAGCACCTTCGCAAGTTTGTGTAGATCGCGCGACTTTAAGTATCGCATTTGCCTCAGCGTGAAGCACATACCAATTTGTCAAACCTTCACTGTCTTCACAACAATTTTCAAAACCAGAAGGAGTTCCATTATATCCATCAGAAATAATCATTCGATCTCGAACGATTATTGCTCCTACTTGTTTACGTTTGCAATAAGACAAAAGACTCCATTCTTTGGCAATCCTAAGATAGGCTCTGTCATATTTATTCAATTTTTTCTTTTCCATTTTTTATGTTTATTCAACCCAAATTTTGCTTGCGATAATCATTGGTAAAACAACTCCAATCACAAAAGATGACATTACTAACATCCAATCTCGTCTTGAGAATCGGAATAATGTTTGCACAATATACGAAATTATTAAAACAATAAAAATTGCAACTATTTGCGAAGCCTCAATTCCTAGCGAAAACTCCGATATTGGTAACAATTTTGACTGTGGCGAGCCAACAAGTATTGTTTTAAAATAACGGGCAAAACCTAATCCGTGGATAAATCCAAAAAACAAAGTAATAAAAACAGCTATATTAATACTTTCATGTCGTGAGGATTTCCCAGCATTGAAAAGATTAAAAAAAGCTACAATTAAAATAGTCATTGGAACTAAAAAATCAGCCAAATTACCATCTATAATAATCACTCCAAAAATAGACATTATTAAAGCCAAGGAGTGTCCAATGGTGAAAATAGAGACCAAAAGAAGTAATCTTTTCCATTCCTTAAAGGAATACGGAACGGTTAATGCAATCAAAAACAAGATATGATCGTAAGCAAATAAGTTAAGAATATGCCTTAATCCTTTTTCAAAAAAAACCCAAAATTCTGTCATTGTAAATAATTATTAAGATTAGAGGGCTGCCAAACATACAAATTATTTTGAAAATAGTACAAAATGACATTAAAAAAGTAATTATTATGCTATTTATTTCAAGAAAAAATAGAAAATAATCAGAAATTGACTTTCTTTAAATTCGAAATAGAATTATCTTTGTTAGAATAAAAACTAACATTATGCCAATCTCAGACTTATTCGACAACGAATTTAATCAAAGAAACAGAGGGTATTTTTCTGCAATTGTTCGTGTAGCAGTTGCTGATGGAAAACTTTCCTCACAGGAACAGGCTTTTTTAGATAAATTAGCCTTGCATCTTGAAATTTCAGATATAGAATATGCAGATATTTTAGAGAATCCTTTGAAATATCCTATTGACCCTCCGTATTTGTATACGCAAAGACTGGAGCGATTGTACGATTTAACCCGAATGGTTCATGTTGACCACCATTTAGGCGATAAACAAGATTCGTTACTGCGAAGATTTGCATTATCACTAGGGTTTACTCCCGGAAACGTAAATTATATTGTAGATAAAGCACTTTCGTTAGTAGATAGAAAAGTAGATATTGATACTTTCATTTATGAAATGCAAAATATGAATCGATAATTCCTCAACAAAAATGGGTTTTTGATTACGAAAAACAACCAATTAAAAGAGCTTCAACATTCGTTGAAGCTCTTTATTTTTTTAAGAAATAAATGACTTAGTATTTACTCAATTTTGCTTCAAGCATAAATTGTTCGGCTTTTTCAACCATATTATTACTACCGCAGAAAAAAGAAACTCTTTCGTGCAATTCTGTAGGCTGAATTTCCATAATTCTATTAACTCCATCCGAGGCTTTTCCTCCTGCTTGTTCAACAATAAATGCCATTGGATTGCATTCATAAAGCAATCTCAATTTTCCTTTTGGGGCTTTAGTGCTAGTAGGATATAAATAAATCCCACCTTTAATCATATTTCTGTGAATGTCTGAAACTAAACTTCCTATATAACGTGAAGTATAAGGTCTGTCTTCTTCCTCGAGCTGGCAATATTTCAAATAATTTTTAACACCTTGCGGAAAATGAACATAATTCCCTTCGTTTATCGAATAAATATTCCCGCTTGTTGGATATTTCATATTAGGATGTGACAAATAAAAGGTTCCAATTGCTGGGTTCAAAGTAAATCCGTTTACTCCAAAACCAGTTGTATAAACTAACATTGTCGATGTACCATAAATTACGTATCCTGCCGCAACTTGATTAATTCCTGGTTGCAAAAAATCCTCAAGAGTAACCGGAGTTCCTATTGGCGTAATACGTCTATAAACCGAAAAAATAGTTCCCACCGAAACATTTACGTCGATGTTCGACGAACCATCAAGCGGATCCATTAAGACCACATATTTGTTGTTGTGACTATTGTCCGAACCTTGAACGGTGATAAAATCATCATTTTCTTCGGAAGCAATTCCGCAAACAATCTCACGATTTATAAGGGTTTGAATAAAAACTTCATTGGCATAAACATCTAATTTTTGTTGATCTTCACCTTGAATGTTTTGTGCTCCAGCTGCGCCAACAATGTCGACTAAACCCGCTTTATTCACTTTGTAGTTGACCACTTTGGCCGCTAATCGAATCGAATTGATGATTCTAGATAATTCGCCTGACGAATATTGAAAGGCTGTTTGGTTTTCGATAATAAATTCTCCGAGTGTTTTGTTGCGTTCTTCCATTACGAAATCGTTGTAGTTGTTTTGAAGTCACAAATGTCGTCTATTTTGTGAAAAGAAATTCAATACTATTTATTTACTTTTGCAGTATTGTATATTTGCTATATAAAGCCTTATTTTAAGGCTTTTTAAAGAAAACATCACAAAAAACAAATAAATTCTGAAACGATGATTATTAGAAAAGGAAATCCAGAAGACATGAAAGCCGTTTTAGGTCTTATTCAAGAATTGGCAGTTTTCGAAAAGGAGCCAGATGCTGTTCTTGTGACTGAGGAAGATTTGATTCGTGATGGTTTTGGACCCGTTCCATTATTTTATGTTTTTGTAGCCGAAGTCGAAAAAGAGATTGTTGGAATCGCGCTGTATTATTATCGCTTTTCGACCTGGAAAGGAAAAACAATTCACTTGGAAGATTTGGTGGTAAAAGAAACAATGCGAGGAACTGGCGCAGGTTATGCCTTATATTCTGAAATCATAAAACAAGCCAAAAAAGACAAAGTTCGAAGAATAGATTGGAACGTCCTCGATTGGAACACAACAGCAATCAATTTCTATGAAAAATCAGGCGCAAAAGTACTTGACGAATGGAGAGTGGCACAAATGGATGAAGCCGCAATTAACTATTTTGTCGAAAATAAATTGAAATAAAAACTTTTGCCACTGATTAAAAGGATTTTTGTGTACAGTATTCAAAAAATCTGTGATAATCATATAAATCTGTGGCCTAAAAAAAATTAAAATAAATAAACTGTTTTCAATTTCAACTCTGAAAACTGAAAACTGAAATCTAAATTTAAAATGAGAGTATTCAAATTTGGTGGCGCTTCCGTTAAAGATGCCGAAGGAATTAAAAACGTATATAACGTTTTGCAAACAGCGGGTTACGAAGATGTTTTATTGGTAGTTTCTGCCATGGGGAAAACCACAAATGCCCTAGAAGTAGTAATAAAGAACTATTTTGATAAATCGGCAGAATTAAATTCATCTGTTCAAGAAGTAAAAAAATACCATAATCAAATCTTATTGGATTTATTCGAAAACGAAAAAAACGAAGTCTTTGCAGCTGTAAATTCGCAGTTTTCTGATTTAGAATATTTCTTAGCACATAATAAATCACCTAATTATAATTTTGTTTATGACCAAATCGTAAGTTATGGCGAATTGATTTCTACTACGGTTTTAAGTCATTATATGACTTTTATGGGAATCAAAACTCAGTGGCTCGACGTGAGAAACTTCATAAAAACCAATTCGAATTATAGAGATGCCGAAGTAGATTGGGATTTAACCCAAAAAAATATCTCGAAAAATGTAAAACAAAATTCGTTGAATATCACACAAGGTTTCTTGGGTTCTGACGAAAATAATTTTACCACAACTTTGGGTCGCGAAGGTTCCGATTATACCGCTGCAATTTTTGCATATTGTCTAAATGCTGAAAGTGTAACCATCTGGAAAGACGTTCCCGGAGTTATGAATGCCGATCCGAGATATTTTGAAAACGCAAGTTTGTTGAACCAAATTTCGTATCGTGAAGCCATCGAATTAGCGTTTTATGGAGCAACCGTTATTCACCCAAAAACATTACAACCCTTACAAAAAAAAGAAATTCCTTTGTATGTAAAATCGTTTATAAATCCAACTTTGCCCGGAACTAGCGTTGCAAAAGGAGCTGATTTAGAGCCTTATATGCCATGTTTTATCGTGAAAAGAAACCAACTTTTAATTTCTCTTTCTTCGATAGATTTCTCATTTATCATGGAAGAAAATATCAGCGAAATTTTTGCTTTGTTTCACCAATTCAAATTAAAAGTGAATTTAATCCAAAATTCTGCGATTAGTTTCTCTGTTTGTGTAGAAGATAAATTTGACAATTTCAAGGATTTGAATGCTATTTTGTCTAAAAAATTCAAAGTCGATTTTACTGAAAATGTAACCTTATACACGATTCGCCATTTCGACGAAAAAGCAGCACAAACTGTTGAGGAAAACAAAACGGTAATCTTGAAACAAGTGAGCCGCGAAACGATGCAAATCATAACAAAAGAGAGTTAGTATATAATTTTCGAAAATAATTTAACCGCAGATTCGCAGATTTTAAATCTATGACCCGAGCCCGAAGGGCGAACAGACGAAGTAATTTGCGGTTTTTTTGGCAATATAATTTCCCAATTATAAATACTACTTTTGATACTTTCGAGTTAAAGTATTTATGTTGAAAAGAATCCTGATTTTGGCTGTGCTAATTTTGTTTTCCAAGCTTCAGGCTCAGGAGAATAATTCGCTATACAAAACCACGAAAATACGTGTCACACGCGACACCATTCATCTTGAAAACGCAAGTATAAACTCCAGTTTTTTCAAATTGCTTGACGCCAATGACAAAACAATTGACACCACTTTCTACAAAATTAACTTTCGAAAAGGAACACTAATTTTAAAAGAAAATTTTGTTTTAAATTCAGATACTTTAAAAGTTCATTACCTAAAACTTCCTGATATTCTAACTAAAGAATACCATATTTATGATCCAAGTCGGGTGGTGAGCAACGAAGTCACTTCGGAGAAATTATATAAAATCGAAGAAAATCAACAAAAAAAACTCATTCCTTTTGATGGTTTAAATACTTCGGGAAGTATTACTCGTGGTGCTACCGTCGGGAACAATCAAAATACTGTTTTAAACTCCAATCTAAACTTGCAAATTACAGGAAAACTTTCCGAAAAAGTGAGTTTGCGGGCTTCTTTACAAGATAGTAATATTCCGCTGCAAGATGGAGGTTATTCACAAAAATTAGATCAATTTGACAATATTTTCATGGAAGTTTTTAGTGACAAATGGAACATTCGAGCTGGCGATGTTTTCCTTGAAAACCATAAAACCCAATTCTTGAATTTCAATAAAAAAGTGCAAGGAATTGCAGCAAATTTCGACTTTGGTACAGAAAATAATAAAACTAATGTTTTTGCATCGGCGGCATTGGTCAAAGGTCAATATGCCAAAAGCAATTTTGTAGGTCAGGAAGGTAACCAAGGTCCCTATAAATTAAAAGGACAAAACGGTGAATTGTATGTGCTCGTAATTTCAGGTTCAGAGCGCGTTTATGCCAACGGAATGCTATTGAAACGGGGCGAAAATAATGATTATACCATAGATTATAACGCGGGTGAAATAGTGTTTACACCGCTTTTTGCCATTACTTCCGAAATGCGAATTAGCATCGAATATCAATATTCTAATAATAATTACAGCCGATTTGTAACTTATGCAGGCGCCACACATGAAAGCAAAAAATGGAGTTTTGGTGGTTATTTATATTCCGAAACCGATCTGAAAAACCAACCTTTACAACAAAATCTTTCTACAGAACAAGCTCAAATTTTGGCAAAAGCTGGCAATAATCCAGATTTAATGACAGCACCATCTGCTTATGCGGATTCGTATTCGGACAATAAAGTTTTGTATAAAAAAGTGATGGTAAATACCATTGAAGTTTTCGAATATTCGAATAATCCAAAAGATGTATTATTCAATGTCCGATTTAGTTTAGTTGCAAATAATAAGGGAAATTATATTTTGAAAAATGCAGCGGCAATTAGCCGAATTTATGAATATGTTGAACCTATAAATGGTATTTCGCAAGGAAATTACGAACCAATTATTCAATTAGTTCCTCCTACAAAGACTCAGGTTGCCACATTTGTTGGAAAATTTAAACCAACCGAAAAAACAGCTTTAGATTTTGAATTAGGAATGAGTAATAACGACAAAAACTTGTTTTCTTCGATTGATGATGGTAATAATCAAGGTTTGGCGGGGAAAATAAATGCTAAACAAAGATTGTTTTCAGGAAAATGGAATGTAGATGCTTTTGCCAATTATCAGTTTGTGCAGAAAAATTTCAGTTCTGTAGAGCGCCTTTATAATATAGAATTTGACAGAGATTGGAACCTTGGAATTCAAGCCATTGGCAATCAAAGTTATTTGGTTTCGGGATTACATTTGGCTTTGCAAAAAAAAGGAATTTTGACGTATCAATTCGAAAAACTAGATTTTTCGAATAGTTTTTCTGGAAATCGTCATTTATTAAACGGAGCGTTCAAATTGAAAAATTGGAGTATTCAAAACCAAGGAAGTTTCTTGAACAGTGACGCAACCCTTTCGACATCAAAATTTTTGAGAAATCAATCGCAATTACGATTTCATTTCAAGAAAAATTGGGTTGGAACTAGCTTAAAATTGGAAGACAATCAAGAAAAAATTAAAGCAACAAATCAGTTGTCGGCTTTAAGCCAAAGATTTACCGAATATGGATTTTTTACGGGTCGCGGTGATAGCACTAAAGTTTTTATGGAAATAGGTTATTTAAAAAGAACCAATGACAGCTTACAAAACGGATTTTTACAACGAAAAAATAGTTCTCAAACATTCGCTTTGAAATCGAAATTAATACAAAACAAAAAAAGCGATTTATCAATTTTCATGAATTATCGGGTTTTGAATTTTGTAGATCCAACAAAGAAAAACGAAGCGTCACTGAATTCCAGAATGCTGTATAACGATCGTTTTTTTAATCAATTAATCCAATCAACAACCGTTCTAGAAACTAATTCTGGTTCTATTCCTCAACAAGAATTTACCTATCTTGAAGTTCCTGCCGGTCAAGGAGTTTATACTTGGAATGACTATAATGGCAATGGGATTCAGGAATTGCAAGAGTTTGAAGTTTCACCATTTCCAGATAAAGCGAAATATATTAGAGTGTATTTGCCTAACCGAATTTATATAAAAACACGCCAAAACAAGTTTTCCCAATCAGTTACTTTAAATCCAACTCAATGGCAAAACAAAGATGATTTCCGGAAAATAGTATCTCATTTTTACAACCAAACTTCCTTTATTATTGATCGAAAAATAAAAAGCGAAGGTGATAATTTTGATTTAAATCCGTTTAGCAATTCCAATGCAAATGTGTTGGGATTGAATTCAAGTTTCAGGAATAGTTTGTATTTCAATCGAGGCAAACAAAATCATTCAGTAACCTATTCTTATATACAAAATCAGACGAAAAGCTTGCTTTCTATTGGTTCGCAAGAAGCCAAAAACAGCACGCATCAATTACAATATTCTCATTTGTACAAGAAAAGCTGGCTGTTTGCAGTATTAGTAAACACCATAAATACATCGACAAAATCGGAAAATTTTCCAGAAAAGAATTACGAAATTAAAGGCTATAATTTGGCTCCAAAAATCAGTTATTTATTTTCGAAAAATACTAGTTTAGATTTGTTTTATCAATTGCAAAACAAAGAAAACCAAATAGGAAGTTTAGAAACATTATTACAAAACCGTTTTGGAACGTCCTTTACATTTGCAGGAAAAAACAAATTGACGATGAACGGAGAAATTTCTTTTTACCAAAATAAATTTAAAGGAAATGAGTTTTCGTCAGTAGGGTTTCAAATGCTGGAAGGCTTGCAGTCTGGGCAAAATCTGACTTGGAAATTACTTTTACAAAAAAATCTAACCCAATTCCTTGACATAAACTTGAATTATCAAGGAAGAAAAAGCGAATCAAGTCAAACCATTCATACCGGAAATATTCAATTAAGAGCTTATTTCTAATTTACTTTGGCATTATTCTTGTTAAATATGATTTTGTTAAAGTAAATTTATTACTTTTATTATCTAATCTAAAATCTTTTATTATGAAAAAATTATTATTGTTATGCTTAGCTTTTGTATTTTCAAACAGTTTTTATGCTCAAGAAACTGCTGTTAAAGAAAAAGTATCTAAAACAAAAACTGAAAAAGTCGCTAAAGTAAAAGCTACCGCTACAGACGCAGAAAAAGAAGCCAAAAAACAAGCATCAAACGAAAAAAGAAAAGCAACTATTGCTGCTAAAAAAGAAGCTGCTGCAACAGCTACGAATGCTTCATCATCAGTAGACGCTGCAAAAGAAGCTAAAAAACAAGCGTCAAACGAAAAAAGGAAAGCAACTATTGCCGCTAAAAAAGAAGCGGCAGCAAACGCAACGTCAACAGTAGATGCTACAAAAGGAACAGCTGTAGATGCTGCAAAAGAAGCCAAAAAACAAGCTTCGAACGAAAAAAGAAAAGCAACTATTGCCGCTAAAAAAGAAGCTGCCGCAAATGTAACTAACGCTGCTGCACCAGTTACTGCTGCAAAAACTGCTGCAAAAACAACTGCAAATACAGCAACAAAAACTGCCGACCAAGTTACAGGCGAGTACCACGGTAAAAAAGTTTTCACAGGTCCAAGAGGTGGAAAATATTACATCAACGCAAACGGAAATAAAACGTATATCAAAGAATAACACCATTATTCAATTTAAAAAAGCTGCACAAACCATTTTGTGCAGCTTTTTTTATAGTATTACTTAATGTTATGGTAATATATTAGAAATATAAAATCCCCTACTTTTAAGTAATTTTCGGACTTAAAATAGCTGAATAAAAACAAATGGAAATAAGTTCTAATAATAAAACAATATTAATTGCACCTTTGAATTGGGGCTTGGGCCACGCAACGCGTTGTATACCTATTATAAAAGCATTACAGGAAAACAATTACATTCCCATAATTGCTTCCGATGGAATTGCACTTGAACTATTGCGAAAAGAATTTCCATATGTAAAAACACTTAAATTGCCTTCATACCAAATAGAATATGCTAAGAATGGCAAAAATTTTAAATGGAAATTATTGAAGAGCTTTCCAAAAATGATTGAGGCGATTTGGAACGAGAAAAAAAAGGTCAAGAAATGGATTAAAAAATATGACATTGACGGAATCATTTCTGACAATCGATTGGGTGTTTTTAGCAAAAAAGTACCTTCGGTATTTATTACACATCAATTGAATGTCATGACTGGAAATACCACTTGGATTACCAGTAAATTACATCAGAATATTATAAAAAAATACAATGAATGCTGGGTTCCAGATTTTGAAGGAATACCCAATTTAACTGGCAAATTAGGCCATATAAAAAAGGCTGATTTCAATCTGAAATACATTGGTCCTTTGAGCCGAATGAAGAAAAAAGAACTGCCAACTCAGTTCGATTTAATGATTATTCTTTCGGGCCCCGAACCTCAACGTGGCTTATTAGAAGAAAAACTAAAAACTGAAATAGTCAACTATAAAGGAAGAGTCGTTTTTATAAAAGGAATCATAGAAACGGAACAAAAAAAGGAACAAATAGAAAATGTTACTTTCTATAATTTTATGAATACGCGCCAACTCGAACAAACATTCAACGAAAGTGAAATTGTGCTTTGTCGTTCTGGCTATACCACAATCATGGACTTGGCAAAATTGGAGAAAAAAGCTTTTTTTATTCCAACACCAGGGCAGTACGAACAAGAATATTTAGCCGAAAAATTCGAAAAGGAAGGTTTAGTTCCGTATGCCAAACAAGATGATTTCAAGATAGAAAATCTTCAGAAAATTGAAAATTATAAAGGATTACCAAATTTTGATTCTTCAATAGACTGTACAACTTTGTTTGATGTTTTCGAGGAAATCAACGGTCTAGTGTGTTTATAGACCAGACAAACCAAATCAACCTAATTTAAGTTATTCACAACTAATATTTTTTTAGTTTTCCCAATATATATTTTAATATTTTTAAGAAAATACTTAACAAATAAATTATTTAAATTATTTATTACGTTTCCATATTGTGTTAAATTGTTGATATTAAATTCATTACAATATTTTTCTCTTCGTAAAACTCCAGTAGTAAAAGCTTAACATTGGCGAATATCTTTATTGCTTACCTTTGTTAACTCAAAATCAACAATTACTTAACATTAACTTAACATTAGATATAGAATCAAATAAATTTAATATAATGGAAGAAAAACAGGAAGAGATCTTAAATCAGGATGTTGTAGAAACTACTGAAACAGGAGCACCTATCAAAGTGCCAAAAGCTAAAACAACCAGACCTAAAACAGCTGTAGCAAAAGCTATTGAAGAAACTCAAATAGTTGAAGTTTCAGAAGAAGTTTCAGAAAATCAAGAAGAAACTAAAGAAAATAAAACAAAAAGCAAAAAAGTAAAAATGAAGGAAAAAGACAAGAAAAAAGCTTTAAAAGCGAATAAAAAAGAAAAAGCGAAACAAAAAGCGAAAGCAAAAGCTAAAAAAGCTAAAAAGGCTAAAAAAGATAAAGCAAAAAAAGCAAAAGTAAAAGCTAAAATCAAAGCAAAAAA
>CANBWX010000077.1 GCA_947373225.1 Flavobacteriaceae bacterium
TTATATCCCTGGTTATAAAGACACTGGATATTTTCTTAACAAGTTTATACCAAGACAAGCCGATGTTACGACAGGTGGTGGTGATGCAGTATTAAACTATAAACAAGACACCTACGATATTAGATTAGCTGATACTTATTTATTAGAAGCCGAAGCATTAGGTTCTACCGGAGCTAGAGCACAAGCTTTATTAGATGCTGTAAGAGCTAGAGTTGGTTTGCCATCTGTACCTGTTAGTGCTGCAACTGTAGCCACAGAAAGAAGATTAGAATTAGCTGGTGAAGGGCATCGTTTCTTTGACTTGGTAAGAACAGGCAAAGCGGCGACAGTATTAGCAAGTAGAGGGTTTACTGCTGGTAAAAGTGAAATTTTTCCAATTCCTTATTTAGAATTGACTAATACTCAACTCAAACAAAACCCAGGGTACAATTAATAAAACATGAAAAACATGAAAAACATAAAATTAATATTCGGCTTTGTATTGGTACTGGCTGTTACAATAAGTTGTAGTATTCCGGATGGAATTAGCAGTGACACTACGTTAACTGGTGTTGCTTCTGGGAATGTGGCAAAGATTTTTGACATATCTGCTGACAATTCAGGAAATGTAAAAATCACCCCAACAGGTAACGGAGTAACCTCTTTTACAGTTAATTATGGTCACGGAACTGGATCTTCTGCATCAGCAGTTGTTGCGCCAGGTGGAAGTACTACACATTCTTATCCTGAAGGAACTTACACAGTTTCTATCGTTTCAACAGATATAGCTGGAAATCAAACTACCGCTACCTATCCGTTAACAGTAACTTATGTTGCTCCAACAAATCTTGCGGTTAATGCTGCAGTAAGTGTTTATACGGTTAAAGTTTCGGCAACAGCACAATATGCAAAATCATTTTTAGTGTATTTTGGAGATGTTGTAGGTGAAGTGGGAACTCCATTAGCAATTGGAGCAACTACTCCTGCACATACTTATGCTGTAGGTGGTGCATATACAGTAAAAGTTGTAGCTTTGAGTGGAGGTATTGCTACAACAACAAGCAACACACCTATAGTAATTTTTGATCCTCTTGGACTTCCTTTTACTTTCGAATTAGCCTCTCAAAATTATATGGCGGGTGGAACATTTGGAGGAGTTAATTTTTCTGTAGTTGCAAACCCATTTCCAACAGGATTGAATACTACTGCAACAGTTGCTAAGTTCGAAAAAACTGTTGGTGCTCAAGAATGGGGAGGTATATGGAAACCTCTTGATGTTGCAATAGATTTAAGTACGGGAACAAAAATTAAAATGCTTGTTTATGCAACTGAAGTTGGTAAAAAAGTAGGTATAGAATTGCAAGGTTCTACAAATGGAGCTTCAAACACAGCCATATTTGCAGCTCCAATTACTGTAGCTAATCAATGGACAGAAGTTGTTTTTGATACTACAGATCCAGCAATTAGTCCTGCGATTCCGCTTGGTGCAAAATTCAAACAAATGAATGTAAATTACAATAGACCTAATGCAGGTACTGGAGAAATAATTTATGTGGACAATATTAGAGTAACCAATTAAATATAAAAATCATGAAAAAAAACATAAAATATATTCTAGGTGTTTTCATTGTGTTACTTCTAACGATAACTAGTTGTACACAAGAAACCTATTCTTTGGGAGATTTATCTGCTCCTTCGAATCTTGTTATTAATGCAGTAATTGTAGGTCAAGATGCTTCGCATCCTAACGGTGATGGTTCTGGTAATGTGAATTTTTCTATAACAGGAGACAATATTCTTGCCACTTCAATAGATTATGACGCAAGCGATGCAGTAAATTTAGTTTTCTTACCAACTGGAACAGTTACAAAAAAATTTGATACACATCTGGGTGTAAATATATACAGAGTTACTGTTGTTGCTTCTGGTAAAGGAGGCTCACAGTCAACAATTACTAAAGATATCACAATAAGATACGACTATACTCCCGATCCAGCAATTGTTACTAATTTAACAAACAATACTTCAAAAACATGGATTGTAGATAAAAGTGTAGCAGGTCATTTTGGTGTTGGTCCTTGGGATCCTACGTCTGTTACTCCATCATGGTGGGCAGCAGCAATAAACGAAAAGGTAGCTACTGCAAATTGTTTTTACACGGCTACATTTACATTTACTAAAGTTGTTGCTTCAGGTACTTATTCATTAACAGTTGCAAGTCCTGACGGTGCATTTACAAAAACTGGTTCTTTGGCTGGTGGTCTTCCTGGAATTCCATCATCAGGTGACGAAGGGTGTTATGCTTATGCTGGCGGAACTTCTGCTTTCACTTTTGGAGGTTCAACTTCAGGAGTTGTGGCATCAGCTCCATCTACACAAACGAATATTAATTTAGCGGGAACCAATACTTTTATAGGTTATGGTGCAACACTAAAGGGATATGAAATTTTGACATTAACTGCAAATACAATGTATCTTAGGGTACAGGGAACTGAAACAGGAAATGCTTGGTATATAAAAATGATTCCAGCACCTTAGTTTTCTTAACAATAGTAAGACCCAGAACTATAATTTGGTTCTGGGTTTTTTTTTAATATTAAGCTTTTTATCATGATTCAAAATACGTTACTTTCAAAATTTTCTAAAAAATATTTAAGTCCAATTACAAGCATTTTGCTTTTTAGTATCCTTACCTCATATGGTTTGATGTCCTGTAGCGGAGGCGGAAGTAGTAATAGTGGCGGAACTACAGCTGTAAAAACACCTTCTAATCTTGTGATTTCAGCAATAGTTGTTGGGACAAATGCCCAAAACCCAAATGGTGATGGTAGCGGAACTGTGAATTTTACCATAAGTGCAACAAATGCAACATCTTACAAAATATTACTTGGCAATGGAGATACAAAAGATTCAACAGATGGAAATTTAACTTACACTTATACTGCATCGGGCACAAATGCTTATGTAATATATGTTTCTGCATATAATGGAACTCAGTTTATCAGCTCTTCTACCACAATTAGTGTTTATGTTGCTCCAGTTGCAATTTGGTCAGAAGAATTTAATGTAGATGGAGCACCCGATCCAACAAAATGGGGTTATGATTTAGGTGCTGGCGGATGGGGAAATAATGAATTGGAGTATTACACCAGTCGACCTCAAAATATAGTTATTTCTGGTGGTACATTAAAAATAAATACCATAAAAGAAAGTTATAGTGGAAGCAATTATACTTCGGCAAGAATTCTTTCGAAAGGTAAATTTTCCTTTAAATACGGAAAAGTCGAATTTAGAGCTAAATTCCCAACAGGCGCAGGAACCTGGCCTGCAGTCTGGATGTTAGGTAATAATATAGATACTGTAGGATGGCCTGCTTGTGGCGAAATAGATATATTGGAAGAAGTTGGAAATACACTAAACCTAAATCATTCTTCCTTACATTCGCCTGGTCGTTCCGGAAATACACCTGATACAGCAACGGTTTCGGTTGCTAACGGAAATACCAATTTTCATATTTATACCATGGATTGGAGAGCCGATTTCATCAAATTTTATGTAGATAATGTGCTGTATTATACTTTTACAAATTCGGCTAGTATGCCTTTTAATCAGGATTTTTTCTTGATTATAAATTCAGCAATTGGAGGTAATTTTGGAGGTAACGTAGATCCAAATTTTGTTTCTTCAACTTTCGAAGTGGATTATATTAGAGTTTATAATTAATTTTTTTTGACGATAAGTTAGTAGTAAGTTTGTTAGTTTTTCATTAGTTGCTCCCATTTGTTGTATGGGAGCAATGATGAAAATAAATTTTAATTTCTAAAATGAATAAGTTTAAATTATTTAGAGTTACAATTGTGATATCATTTTTGATTGTTTTTTCAGTGTTTGGGACAAATCAACAAGCCTTTAAATCTAAAATTGTATTTACCAATAATTGTATAGTTGCCCATCGTGGTGCTTGGAAGAAAAATAATCTTCCACAAAATTCTATTGCTTCCCTTAAACGAACAATAGAATTAAAATTCACAGGATCCGAGTTTGATGTGAGAATGACAGCCGATGATTCATTAGTTATCAATCACGACCCAGAGTTTCATAATTTGCAAATTGAAAAAACAAAGTATGGAGATTTAATAAAATTCAAATTATCTAATGGTGAAAAGTTGCCAACACTTAGAGAATATATAAAAATTGGGATCCAAAATAACACATCGACACGCTTAGTTTGCGAGATTAAACCATCCGAAATCAGTAAAGAAAGAGGGCAAATTGTTGCCTCAAAAGTGGTTCAACTATTTCAGAAACTGAATGCCGAAGAATTTGCTGCTTTCATAAGTTTCGATTATGATATTCTAAAAAAAATACGAGCACTAAATCCAATAGTTTCTACCCAATATTTAGAAGGAGATAAATCTCCAGAACAAATAAAAGCAGATGGAATTTCAGGTTTAGATTGTCACTTTTCGGTTTTTAAAGACCATCCAGATTGGATTGAACGTGCCAAAAAGAATAATATTACATTGAATGCTTGGACAGTAAATGACATTGTAGATATGGACTGGCTTGTTGCCAATGGGTTTGATTTTATTACTACAAATGAGCCCGAATTATTGCTTGAAAGAATAAAACTTTCGCCTGTTTCTAAAGGAATGAAACTATTTTGGTCAGATGAATTCAATGGTAAGGGCTTACCGGATTCGACAAAATGGAATTATGATATAGGTGGAGAAGGTTGGGGAAATAACGAATTGCAATATTACACCAAAGCCGATACATTGAATGCCAAAGTAAATAATGGCAGTTTGAAAATCAAGGTATTAAAGCAAAAAACAAAAAATAACGATTATACTTCTGCACGTTTGCTTACAAAAGGCAAAGCAGATTTTTTATACGGTAAAATAGAAATTAGAGCAAAGCTGCCAGCTGGTCGTGGTTTATGGCCTGCCATTTGGATGTTAGGAAATAATAGCTCAGAAGTAGGCTGGCCAAAATGTGGAGAAATTGATATTATGGAGCACGTAGGTTTCGATAAAGATTCCGTTTTTGGAACAATACATACCGAGGCATACAATCATGTTAAACACACACAAAAGGGAAAGAAAATTTTCATTAAAAACCCATACGGAGAATTTCATGATTATTCAATAGATTGGACTCCAGAATCGATTGATTTTATGGTGGATGGAAAAATATTTAATCATTTTGCCAATGAACATAATTCTATTAATGAATGGCCATTCGAACATCCGTTTTATTTAGTTATGAATATTGCCGTGGGGGGCGGACTTGGTGGTCAAAAAGGTATCGATGAAAATGTTTTTCCGGGGACAATGGAGGTGGATTATGTCAGATTTTATAAATTAGAAAAATGAAAAATTATACAATTAAATTGAAATACATTCTGATTTTAATGACAGCTTTATCGATTTATTCGGTTAAAGCACAATCATTAAAAATAATGACATACAACATTCGTCTGAATCTTGATTCGGATGGAGAAAATTCATGGATGAATAGAAAAGATTTTTTCACTTCGCAAATTCAGTTTTACGAACCAGATATTTTTGGCGTTCAGGAAGCAACACCCATTCAGGTAACTGATATTGCAACAGGACTTTCTCAATACAATTACATCGGTATTGGAAGAGAAGGAGTAGGAAAAGGAGAATCTTCGAATATTTATTATAAAAAAGATCGATTTAAGGTAGTTCAAGAAAGTACTTTTTGGCTTTCGGAAACGCCAAATGTAATTTCGAAAGGTTGGGATGCTGCATGTAATCGGGTTTGTACGTATGCTTTGTTTAAAGATTTGAAAACCAATAAAATATTTTGGGTTTTCAATACACATTTAGATCACATGGGAGAATTAGCTCGAACAAACGGAATTGAGCTTATTCTTTCGAAAATTAAATCGGTAAACACAAAAAAATATACTGTAATTTTTATGGGAGATTTTAATTCGGAACCCACAACCGATAGAATTATTGCTCTGAAAAAAGTCATGGATGATTGCAGAACTATTTCGCAACAAAAACCTTTTGGACCTTCAGGAACATTTAATGGGTTTAAACACAACGAGCCAGTAACCCAATTAATAGATTATGTTTTTATGTCTAAAAACAATAGGTTTGCAGTACGAAAATTCGCGGTTTTAAGTGATTCCAAAGATTTGAAATATCCTTCAGATCATTTGCCAGTTTACGTTGAATTAATTTATAAATAGAATGAAAGTAATTAAAAAAAGTATGAAATTTTTATTTCTAGCAGCATTGACGAGTGTTTTATTAAAGTGTGCTCCATCAAATGATGCCGTAAAACCTACGCCAACTCCTACGCCAACACCAATAACCAATGACATGGATTTTTGGTTGACAAAAGGAGATCAATCGGTTTTGCTTCAAAAGCAAACAGCCGTTTTAGGTTTTGGCACAACCTATAATAACTATTCAAATATAGAAGTTGATGAAACTCAAACGTATCAATCGGTTGATGGGTTTGGTTATACCTTAAGTGGAGGTAGTGCTGAGGTTATCAATAGTTTGGATCCTACAATAAAACAGCAGTTGTTACAGGAATTATTTGGTTCTAGCACCACTTCAATAGGATTAAGTTATTTGAGGTTAAGTATTGGAGCTTCAGATTTAAATGACGCGCCTTTTACTTATGATGACATGCCAAGCGGACAAACGGATTTGAATTTAACAAGTTTTGGTTTAACTCCGGATATGACTAATTTAATACCGCTTTTAAAAGAAATCTTGGCTATAAACCCGAATATTAAAATTATTGCTACACCATGGTCAGCTCCAGTTTGGATGAAGGATAATGGCAGTACAATTGGCGGAAGCTTGCTACCTCAATATTATAGTGTTTATGCGCAGTATTTTGTAAAATATATCCAAGAAATGAAACTGCAAGGCATTACAATTACAGCAATTACACCTCAAAACGAGCCTTTAAATCCAGGGAACAATCCAAGCTTGGTGATGACAGCTTTGCAACAAGCCGAATTCATAAAAACAAATTTGGGACCTGCTTTTCAAACGGCAAATATTGCTACAAAAATTGTTGTTTATGACCATAATTGCGACAGACCTGATTACCCAATTGCTATTTTGAATGATGCCGTAGCAAATCCTTTTGTAGATGGTTCTGCATTTCATTTATATGGAGGAGATATTAGCGCATTATCAGCGGTACATACTGCATTCCCAAATAAAAACGTCTATTTTACAGAACAATGGACAGCGTCAACAGGAGCTTTTGATGGCGATCTCAAATGGCATTTAAAAAACGTAGTAATTGGTTCTATGCTCAATTGGAGCAAAGTGGCTCTAGAATGGAATTTGGCAAACAATAGTAATTTTGGGCCTCATACAACTGGTGGTTGTAGTCAATGCAAAGGAGCTATTACCATCCAAAGCAATAGTCTTTATGCAAGGAATGTGGGGTATTATATCATTGCGCATGCGTCTAAATTTGTTCCTGCGGGTTCGGTTAGAATTGCCAGTTCTATAATTGGAAATTTGAACAATGTTGCTTTTAAAACTCCCGACGGGAAAAAAGTATTAATTGTAGAAAACGACAGTGCTTCTTCTGAACTTTTTAACATTAAATTCAATGGAAAATGGATAACCACTTCGTTAGATAGTGGTTCGGTTGGAACCTATATTTGGTAAAATAATTAAAGTATAATAATCGAGAAATTATGAAAAAAATAGTAACATCAACGCTTGTGTTAATCTCCCTTTTTGCTTTTGCACAGCAAAAAACTAAAATAGAAACTAAATCTTTTTCTACCAAAGGAAAAATAGTAATGGTTTATACGACTGCAGAAAATTCAGATTTGAGAATTTCAAATACGGATAATCTTAAGTTTTTCGAGCTAAAACAACCTAACGAAAGACAAATTAGTGTTTTTGTAAATCCCCAAAAAACCTTTCAAACCTTTTTAGGAATTGGCGGTGCAATTACAGATGCCAGCGCTGAGGTTTTTGCAAAATTAACTTTAGACAAACAGCAAGAATTACTCAACGCTTATTATAGTAAAGACAAAGGAATCGGCTATTCGTTAATGCGAACCAATATTCATAGTTGCGATTTTAGTTCAGGTAGTTATACCTACATCAAGGAAGGTGATAAAGCATTGAATACCTTCAATATCGATCATGATAGACAGTTTAGAATTCCCATGATTAAGAAAGCAATTGCCGTTGCCGGTGGCAAAATTACATTATTTGTTAGTCCTTGGAGTCCGCCAGCTTTTATGAAAAGCAATAAAAATATGCTGCAAGGTGGTACATTATTAGCCGAATTTTATCAGCCATGGGCAAAGTATTATACCAAGTTTATTAAAGCGTACGAAAAAGAAGGAATCCCAATTTGGGGAATTTCTATCGAAAACGAGCCAATGGCAACACAAAAATGGGAATCTTGTGTTTATACTGCCGAAGAAGAAAGAGATTTTCTAAAAAACCATCTTGGACCAGTAATGAAAAAAGCAGGATATGGTAATAAAAAAATTATTGTTTGGGATCATAATCGTGATTTAATGGATCAACGAGCCAATGTCATTTTTTCGGATCCTGAAGCTGCAAAATACGCTTGGGGAATGGGATTTCATTGGTATGAAACTTGGGCAGGAGGAGAGCCAATGTTTGACAATGTAGGGAAAGTTCACGAAGCATTTCCAACAAAAAATCTGATGTTTACCGAAGGTTGTGTCGAAAAATTTGACGCCAGTAAATTTCAATTATGGGCAAACGGAGAACGTTATGGAACTTCAATGATTCATGATTTTAATAACGGAACGGTGGGTTGGACCGATTGGAATATTCTTTTGGATCAAAATGGTGGGCCGAATCATGTGGGTAATTTTTGTTTCGCACCCATTCACGCTGACACAAGGACGAACGAATTAATATATACACCATCGTATTATTACATAGGTCATTTCTCTAAATTTATTCACCCAAATGCAAAACGTGTAAGTACCACCGTGAGCAGAAGTAGCTTGATAAGTACTTCGTTTATTAATTCAAACGGGAAAATGGTAACAGTTGTTATGAATCAATCGAAAGAAAAAGTGATTTACAACTTATGCGTAGGAACACAAGCCACAGAAATTTCTATTCTGCCAAATGCCATTCAAACTTTAGTATATTAAATTCTAAAAATCCTTTATGAAAAACCTTTTATTGTTTTTTATTCTTATTCCATTATCCTCCTTTTCGCAAGGTTATTTGCATAGCAATGGGCAAAAAATTGAAGACGGAAACGGTATAAACATTGTGTTGCGAGGATTAGGTTTGGGAGGATGGATGGTGCAAGAAGGGTATATGCTCAAAACGGGTTCGTTTGCAGGGCCACAATATGTTATCAAACAAAAAATCATCGATGTTTTAGGCGCTGAAAAAACAGAAAAATTCTACGATGCCTACAAGCAAAACGGAATAACAAAAAGAGATATTGACTCGCTTGCAGCATGGGGATTTAACTCCGTGAGGTTGCCAATGCATTATAATCTTTATACTTTACCTATCGAAAAGGAAGTGTTTTCAGGGCAAAATACTTGGCTTGAAGAAGGTTTCAAAAGAACGGATGATTTATTAAATTGGTGTGCAGATAATAAAATATATTTAATTTTAGACTTGCATGCAACTCCTGGTGGTCAAGGAAATGACGCCAATATTTCGGATTATGATACTACAAAACCATCGCTTTGGCAAAGTGTTGCTAATCAAGATAAAATGGTTGCTTTATGGCAAAAATTAGCTTTGCGTTATAAAGATAATCCTTGGATTGGCGGCTACGATATTATAAATGAACCCAATTGGAATTTTACTGGAAGCAATCAAAACGGCTGTGACGAAATGTCGAATTCTCCTTTGAGGGATTTAGAAATTAGAACAACAAAAGCCATTAGAGAAGTCGATAAAAATCATTTAATCATCATAGAAGGAAATTGTTGGGGTAATAATTACAACGGAATTTTTCCGCTTTGGGATACTAATATGGCATTGAGTTTCCATAAATATTGGAATCATAATGATACGGCTTCCATTCAAAAAATGCTAGATTTTCGAACCCAATATAATGTTCCTATTTGGCTGGGCGAAAGTGGCGAAAACTCGAATGTATGGTTTCAAGAAGCCATTTCCTTGGTCGAATCCAACAATATTGGTTGGGCTTTTTGGCCAATGAAAAAAATTGATAATTTGGCGGGAATAACTTCGGTTTCGATAACGCCAGAATATAAAAAACTACTCGAATATTGGGAAAAAGGAGGGGTAAAACCTTCGGCAGATTATGCAAATAAAGCGTTAATGCAAATTGCCGAAAATTACAAAATTGAAAACCTAAATATAAAACACGATGTAATCGATGCTATGTTTCGGCAGGTTCATACTACGGAAACTAAAGCCTATAAAAAGCATGTTCTTCCCGCAAAAATTTTCGCAACCGAATATGATTTAGGTCAAAATGGTTATGCCTATTCGGATAAAGACGTAATCAATTACGACGGAACTAAGTTCACTCAGTGGAATAAAGGCGGCTCCATGCGTAATGATGGCGTTGATATTGAATCGTGCAAGGATAAAATTACCAATGGTTTTAATGTCTGTTTTATAGAAGATAACGAATGGTTGCAATACACTTTTGAGCTCAATGAAGCGAAAAATTTCGATGTGGATATTCGTTTTTCAAGTGATAAAGCCGGAGGGAAACTCTATTTAGAAAATGAATCTGGGAAAATATCCAAGACTTTGACAATTCCTGCTTCGGGAGGTAAAAATAAATGGCAAACCTTGACTCTGAAAAATGTGAATTTGAAGAAAGGAATAAATAAAGTTAGAATTCATTTTGAAAAAGGTAATTTCAATTTCAATTATTTCGAATTCAAAACAGCAAAATAATTACCCTAAGTTTTTTTAAAAAAATAGATAGAAACAAAGAATTTATACTATGAAGAAAATTGCAACTACAACACTTTTATTGGCATTTTTCATTGTCTTTTCGCAACAAAAAACAATAGATCAAAAAGTGGATGCTTTACTAAAGCAAATGACCCTCCAAGAAAAAATAGGACAACTTAACCAGTACAATGATGACTCAAAAGCGACCGGACCAGTTACTGTTGATGTTGATAAAGTCAGTCAAATTCGAAATGGGCAAGTGGGGTCTCTATTGAATTGTATGGGAGCAGAACGCACCAGAAGTTGGCAAAAAATCGCAATGGAATCTCGTTTAAAAATTCCCTTGTTGTTTGGTCAAGACGTTATTCACGGTTACAAAACCACTTTTCCTATTCCGCTAGGCGAGGCTGCAAGTTGGGATTTAGCAGCGATAGAACAAGGAGCGAGAATTGCCGCTACAGAAGCGTCTGCAAGTGGAATTCATTGGACATTTGCGCCCATGGTCGACATTACTCGTGATCCGCGTTGGGGTCGTGTAATGGAAGGTGCAGGCGAAGATCCTTATTTAGGTTCGAAAATTGCTATTGCAAGAGTAAAAGGTTTTCAAGGGGAAAAATTAGGAAGGACTGACGCTGTTATGGCATGTGTGAAACATTTTGCAGCTTATGGCGCAGCAATTGGCGGACGAGATTATAATTCGGTAGATATGAGTGATCGTATGCTTTGGGAAGTTTATCTTCCGCCGTTTAAAGCCGCTCTTGATGCTGGTGCCGCGACTTTTATGAACTCTTTTAATGACTTAAACGGTATTCCAGCAACCGGAAATAAATATTTGCAAAGAGATATTCTAAAAGGGAAATGGGATTTCAAAGGCTTTGTGGTTTCTGATTGGGGTTCTATTGGCGAAATGCAAAATCATGGTTATGCCAAAGACGGAAAAGAAGCTGCCTACCTTGCCATTACTGCCGGAAGCGATATGGATATGGAAAGCAGATGTTACAAAAATAATTTAGAAGAATTAGTAAAAGAAAAACGAATCGATATTGTACTAATTGACGATGCCGTTAAGCGAATTTTACGCAAGAAATTTGAGTTGGGATTGTTCGATGATCCCTACCGTTTTTGTAATGTCGAAAGAGAAAATGCGGCACTTAATAATCCAGAACATAGAAAAGCAGCAAGAGAAATTGGTTCTAAAAGTATCGTTTTATTAAAAAACAGTAATAATTTATTACCACTTTCTAAAAATACCAAAACGATAGCGTTTATAGGTCCATTGGTCAAAGAATACAAACAAAATATGGGTTTTTGGTCGATTGAATTAGCTGATATTGATTATGATAAATTTGTTGTTTCACAATGGGAAGGTCTACAAAACAAAGTGGGAAAAGATACTAAATTGCTTTACGCCAAAGGCTGTGAAATCGAGGGGAATAACAAAGATGGTTTTGCCGAAGCTCTGGAAATTGCCAAACAAGCCGATGTCGTGATTATGAGTATTGGAGAAAAAAGGGATATGACTGGCGAAGCAAAAAGCCGAAGCGATATTCATTTGCCAGGCGTTCAGGAAGAATTGGTAAAAGCCATTCAAGCAACAGGAAAACCAGTTGTAGTGTTGATAAATGCGGGTCGACCAATGATTTTTAATTACACGGCAGATAACGTTCCGGCTATACTTTACACTTGGTGGTTAGGAACAGAAGCTGGAAATTCAATTGCCGATGTGTTATTTGGAGACGTAAATCCTAGTGCCAAATTGCCAATGACTTTTCCGAGAGAAGTTGGGCAAATCCCTATTTATTATAGTCATTTTAATACAGGAAGACCTGCCAAAAATGATATGGATTTAAATTATACGTCTTCCTATATTGATTTGTCAAACAGTCCAAAATTCCCTTTTGGTTACGGATTGAGTTATACCACTTTCAATTATTCGGATTTGAAATTGTCTAAAAACAAAATAAAAAATACAGATAAAATCGAAGTTTTTCTGAATATTACCAATACAGGGAAACATGCAGGTGATGAGGTCGTTCAGTTGTATATGCGAGACAAAGTGGGGTCTGTGGTAAGGCCAATAAAAGAATTGAAAGATTTTCAGAAAATTCATTTGAATGTTGGTGAAACCAAAGAGGTGAAATTTGTAATTGACAATCAAAAATTATCTTTCTACAATCAAAAATTAGAATATAAATCAGAACC
>CANBWX010000078.1 GCA_947373225.1 Flavobacteriaceae bacterium
TAAACCCATAAATAAAGCCCCAATCGGGGCTTTTTCAATATATAAACTCAAGCTTATTTGCTCAAATACATTTTTCTTCGAGAATAAACACACCTTCAAAAGGATGATACTTTAATGCAAATTTTTCATACTAATTGCAATACGCAACATATTTGTTGTATATTTACAGTACAAATGCTGTTTGAAATGAAAAAAGAAGTTATAGAAAAGAGCGCTTTTAATCCAAAAGAAAGTATCAGTCGTGCTAAAGTTGCGAGAACATCACTTCCTATGTGGAAATTGGTATCCGAAGGTAATGAATACACTTGGACCTCAAAACTGGAAAGAGTTAGTATCATCAGAAGAGGTATTCCTTATGCTTCAATTGATGTTATTAGTAAGAGAATTAATGTACCAGTAAAAGAAGTTTTACACATTTTTGGATTACCGCAAACAACATACAATAAAAAAAGAAGAGAACATTCTTTACTTAATGGCAGAGACAGTGAAATTATATTACTTCTTACCGAATTAGTTGACTTTGGCGTAGCAGTTTTTAATAATGAAGAAGATAAATTTCAACGTTGGATGAAGAAACAAAATTTATCTTTAGGAGGTAATACACCCGAAGGCCTATTGGATTCTATTACAGGTATACAGGAAGTGAAAAATTGTCTCAATAGAATTGAATATGGAAACTTTGCTTAATGAGAGTATTTAGAATTGAAAGAGAAAAATATTTAGCAACTACACTAATTGGTATTGGATCAGCTTTAACGGAGGGTTACAGATGGAACAGCTTAAATACACATTTAGTCTATACAGCCGAGTCCCGCGCTCTTGCAACACTTGAAGTCGCTGTACATCTTGATCTTAGCGAAGACTTACCAAATGACAGATGCTATGTTGAAATTGATATTCCTGACGACATTGAAATAATAGAATTGTCAATTGACGAACTACCTGAAAATTGGGATTCAAAACCTCCTATCCTCGAAACACAGTATATAGGAGATGATTTTGTATCACAAAAAAGTGCAGCTGTATTAAAGGTTCCTAGTAGCATCGTTCCTCCCGAATGTAATTATTTAATCAATCCAAATCATCCTGATTCGGCTAAGATTAAAGTTATTTCTACACAAAAATTACAATTCGATAGTAGGTTTAAGCAAAAATAAATCCACAAAAAAAGCCCCAAAAAGGGGCTTTTTCAATATATAAACTCAAGCTTATTTGCTCAAATACATTTTTCTTCGAGAGTACAATTCGTAGAATTGATCGTCTTTCAAATCATCTATAAACAAGATGCTTTCGCCTGTCGATTTCATTTCTGGTCCTAATGCTTTATTCACATTATGGAACTTGCTGAAAGAGAAAACCGGTTGCTTAATCGCAAATCCTTTTAACTGCGGATTAAATTTGAAATCCGTTACTTTATTATGACCCAACATTACTTTTGTAGCATAATTTACATACGGTTCGCCATACGCTTTTGCAATAAATGGAACTGTACGTGACGCTCTAGGATTGGCTTCGATGATATAAACGATATCGTCTTTTATCGCAAACTGAATGTTGATTAAACCAACCGTTTGCAACGCCAAAGCGATTTTTTTCGTATGATCTTTAATCTGAGTCATTACAAATTCACCTAAATTAAAAGGTGGCAAAGTGGCATTACTATCACCAGAATGAACTCCGCAAGGCTCGATGTGCTCCATTATCCCAATGATGTAAACGTTTTCACCGTCGCAAATTGCATCCGCTTCAGCTTCAATCGCTCCGTCCAAATAATGATCTAAAAGCAATTTATTTCCTGGAATCGTTTTCAATAAATTGATTACGTGTTCTTCTAATTCTTGTTTGTTGATGACGATTTTCATCCCTTGACCACCTAAAACATAAGAAGGACGAATCAATAAAGGAAAATCTAAAGTATCCGCCAATGCAGAAGCTTCGTCAGCTGTTTCGGCAATCCCAAATTGTGGAAAAGGAATTTTTAAGTCAGTCAAAAGTTCTGAAAATCTTCCTCTATCTTCGGCTAAATCCAACGCATCGAAGCTAGTTCCAATAATTTTTATTCCGTATTTGGCTAATTTCTCCGCAATTTTCAAAGCCGTTTGCCCACCTAATTGCACGATTACCCCTTCTGGTTTTTCGTGTTGGATAATATCATAAATATGTTCCCAAAATACTGGCTCGAAATATAATTTATCAGCAGTGTCAAAATCAGTAGAAACCGTTTCTGGATTACAGTTAATCATGATAGTTTCGTAACCACATTCTTTGGCTGCCAAAACACCGTGAACACATGAATAATCAAACTCAATTCCTTGTCCAATTCTGTTTGGGCCAGAACCCAAAACGATTATTTTTTTCTTTTCGGTTACGATACTTTCGTTATGAACGTAACGTTCTCCGTTTGCTTTTTCAATTTCGGCTTCAAAAGTCGAATAATAATAAGGCGTTTGCGCTTTAAATTCGGCAGCACATGTATCAACCAATTTAAATACACGATTGATGTTCATTTCGATACGCAAATTGTGAATTTGACTTTCTAAACAACCCAACATGTGTGCAATTTGTCTATCGGCAAAACCTTTTTGTTTCGCTTCCAAAAGTAATTCTCTTGGTAAAGTTTCCAATTTGAAGTTGGAAATTTCTTTTTCCAAAGTATATAATTCCTCGTATTGTTTCAAGAACCACATATCAATTTTGGTAATTTCATGAATGCGACTCAACGGAATTCCCATTGCGATAGCATCATAAATCACGAAAACACGATCCCAACTTGCAAAAGTCAGTTTTTCGATAATTTGCTCGTAGTTTTTGTATCCTTTCCCGTCAGCTCCTAGCCCATTTCTTTTAATTTCTAAAGATTGAGTCGCTTTATGCAAAGCTTCTTGAAACGAACGTCCAATCCCCATAACTTCCCCAACGGATTTCATTTGAAGTCCCAAAGTTCTGTCGGCACCTTCAAATTTATCAAAGTTCCAACGTGGTATTTTTACAATCACATAATCCAAAGTCGGTTCGAACAACGCCGAAGTCGATTTTGTAATTTGATTTTGCAATTCATCTAAATTATAACCCAAAGCCAGTTTCGAAGCAATTTTTGCAATAGGATAACCTGTTGCTTTTGATGCCAAAGCCGAGGATCGAGACACACGAGGATTGATTTCAATTGCTACAATATCTTCTTTTTCGTCAGGCGAAACGGCAAATTGCACATTACAACCTCCAGCAAAATTTCCGATACTACGCATCATCAAAATCGCATAATCACGCATTCTTTGAAAAGTAGTATCCGACAAAGTCATTGCTGGCGCAACTGTTATTGAATCTCCGGTATGAATCCCCATTGGATCCATATTTTCGATAGAACAGATAATAACTACGTTATCGTTCTTGTCTCTTAAAAGTTCTAATTCGTATTCTTTCCAACCCATCAAAGCCTTATCAATCAATACTTCGTGAATAGGAGAAGCTTCTAAACCTCTGGTTAAAAGTTCGTTGAAATCTTCTTTTTTGTACACAATTGCAGCTCCAGTTCCACCAAGTGTAAACGAAGGACGAATTACTAATGGAAACCCAAATTCCTGAGCAATTTCTTTTCCTTGAAGGAAAGAAGTAGCCGTTTTTGCAGGCGCAGTAGGAACTCCAATTTTTTCTAACAGTTGTTTAAACTGCTCTCTATCTTCGGTAATATTGATTGCATTTACATCAACACCAATTAATTTCACCCCAAAATCAGCCCAAATTCCTTTTTCATCCGCTTCCAAACATAAATTCAAAGCGGTTTGTCCTCCCATTGTTGGCAAAACAGCATCAATTTGAGGATGTGCTTTTAGGATTTGGATTATGGATTTGGTCGTCAATGGCAACAAATAAATATGATCGGCCATACTTGGGTCGGTCATAATGGTTGCAGGATTCGAGTTAATTAGGATAACTTCGATTCCTTCTTCGCGAATAGAACGCGCAGATTGTGAACCTGCATAATCAAATTCGCAAGCCTGACCTATAACTATTGGACCTGAACCTATTATTAAAACCGATTTTATTGAATTGTCTTTTGGCATTGTGTAGTTATTTTTGGGTTTGAAGTTTAAGGTTCAAAGTTACTCAACTAACTTAAAATCTTAAACTTAAAATATTTTTAACGATGAGATATAAAAAAAGGCGATACTAATAACAGTAACGCCTTTATGTATGTTTATAAAAACATTATTTTTTGTGTCTTGGTTCACAAGATACAGTCAATTTGTGTCTTCCTTTTGCTCTACGACGCGCTAGGACTTTTCTTCCATTTGCAGAAGCCATTCTGTCCATAAATCCGTGCTTATTTCTTCTTTTTCTTTTCGATGGTTGAAACGTTCTTTTGCTCATTGCTTTGTATCTTTAAAAATGTATTTACGATGTGGTTGTGATTTTGAATTTTGTTATTCTAAAACCGAGTGCAAATATACAAAGACTTTTATTTCTGGCAAGTGGTTTTATAAATTTTTTTTCAATTCCTTTTACTATCTTTGCAATCTTAAATTTATACATCATGTTTCATAAAAACATCAAACTTATTATCGCTGGACTTATAGTAGCTACGGCTGTTTGGCAATTTACCGAATCTAATATTGGTAACGGAATTTTTCTATTATTATTGACTGCAATTCCGATATTTCTTTACTTTAAAAACGAATTTATTTTGTTAGCCTTCTTAAAATTAAGGAAACAAGATTTTCCAGGCGCTCAAAAATGGTTAGCATACATCAAAAATCCCGAAGCTGCGTTAGTGCAAAAACAACAAGGATACTTCAATTATTTGCATGGAATTATGCTTTCGCAAACGAATATTAATCAAGCCGAGAAATATTTCAAAAAAGCTATCGAATTAGGATTGTCTATGGATATGGATTTAGCTGTTGCCAAATTAAATCTAGCGGGAGTTGCTATGACTAGACGAAGAAAACTAGAAGCGACCAACTTGCTAAATGAAGCCAAAAAATTAGATAAACAGAATATGTTGGCTGATCAAATCAAGATGATGAAAGATCAGATGAAGAAAATATAAACTTAGTCTAATGTTTTAAAGTCATAAAGTCGAAAGTCAAAAAAAGTATGTTGCTTTTTTGACTTTCGACTTTCTTTTTTTGAACTACTCAGTAATTATTTTAGGCAAATTTTCATTAAACCACTTGTATTTAGTCAAAATCATAACATGAGTTCCGCCTTTTATCACAATACAATTCTGAATGTTTTTTATAGGAAAAACATCATCGGCATCACCGTGAATATGAATTACACTTTCATCCACAACGGTTCTATTCCACAGAATCACTTGCTCCACCGCCCAATCTAAATAACGCTTATCTCGAACCCGAAGGAATTTTTCATATAATTTGAGTCGTTGATTTATTTTGGATCCAAAAGAAAACTTCGACAGATTTTCTACATTCGCAAACAAAGTTGTCGGAATAAGTTTATAAGCTTTAGTGGTTTTTGCCACTTTAAAAGCTGTCGGAAATTCTAAATTACTTTTGACACTCGAAATAATAATCACTTTTCTGGCATTGATAAACCGCGCCATTTCTTGAACTAAAATTCCACCGAAAGAAACACCTATCAAAACCGGATTGAAATGTGTAATTTTCTGTGTAATTCGTTTGGCATATTCGGCTAACGTTTCATTATCTAATGGTATTTCCCATTCTAAAAGCACCATTTCAAAATCCGATTCCGGAAGAACAATCCGCTCAAAAATGGAAGAACATGCCGCTAAACCTGGCATAAAATAAACTGGTATTTTACTCATAATTGGTGTTTAACTATTTAGCAACAGCATTCCGATTTGTTATTTCTAATTTTTTATAAAATTAATTTTTTTATTGGAACCAACTTCTATTCCAACTTTATATTATTAAAAATTTACAACAATCGAACCATTCTTATAATACAACTAGAAATCATTTGATATTGAAAATCAAATCGATACATTTGTATAGATTGTTTATTTCAAAAGGTAAAATAGAAGTTGACAATAAAAAACACCTTTGGTCGAAGTGTCAATGAAATAAATAAAATAGTATGAAATTAGCAGTTATCATTGAAATTAAGGACAATACTTTTGCTAGACAATTTGAAACTATTACCGAAAAAGGATTAGTTACCGTTGAATATTCTTTTCAGGAGAAAAAAATATTCCTAACAAAAATTAATGTTCCTGATTTATTCGATGATGAGATTTTTATTTCAAATTTGCTCAAAACCATTATGTCAATTGCAATTGAACGAAAACTGAAGGTAGTTCCTATACTTCCTAAAATTGTCGTATTCTTCAAAAAAAATCCAGTTTATAAAGAATTACTTCCTCCCGGAATACGGTTATAAAAAAAGCCGTTCCTTATAGAAACAGCTTTCATTTATATTAAAAAAAATCAACTTCTATTTCTCGATTTCTCTAAGGTTTTCCATTTTTTTGTGTGCCAAGAAACCCGCAATATCTTCAAAATGTTCTTTGACACGTTTATTTCCAAATTCAAAAACTTTGGTTGCCAAGCCATCCAAGAAATCACGATCGTGAGAAACTAGAATTAAAGTTCCATCAAAATCACGTAAAGCATCCTTGATAATATCTTTGGTTTTCATATCCAAATGATTCGAAGGCTCATCCAAAATCAATAAATTCACGGGTTCTAGCAATAATTTTATCATTGCCAAACGTGTTTTTTCGCCACCCGAAAGTACTTTTACTTTCTTAGTCACATCGTCACCATGAAACATAAATGCACCCAGAATATCCTTGATTTTTGTTCGAACATCACCTACAGCAATATCATCAATGGTTTCGAAAATAGTGGCATTTTCGTCCAATAAAGACGCTTGATTTTGTGCAAAATAACCAATTTGGGCATTATGACCTATTTCTAAACTTCCGCCATTGATTTCGATTTCTTTCATAATGGCTTTAATCATCGTCGATTTTCCTTCTCCATTTTTACCTACGAAAGCTACTTTTTCTCCTCGTTCGATAACCATATTGGCGTTTTCAAAAACCACATGATCACCATACGATTTTGATAAATCCTTAACAATTACGGGATATTGACCTGAACGAGCAGCCGGTGGGAATTTCAGTTTTAATGCCGAAGTATCAACCTCATCCACCTGAACGATAACCAATTTTTCTAACATCTTAACACGTGATTGAACGGCATCAGTTTTAGAAAACGTTCCTTTAAAACGATCAATAAAAGTTCTATTGTCAGCAATCATACGTTGTTGCTCGTCGTATGCTTTTTGCTGATGCACTCTTCGGTCTTTTCGAAGCTCTAAATAATGAGAATATTTGGCTTTATAATCATAAATTCTTCCCATCGTAACTTCAATAGTACGATTAGTAATATTATCGACAAAAGCTCTATCGTGCGAAATTACCACAACGGCTTTCGCCGAATTGATCAAGAAATCTTCTAACCATTGAATACTTTCGATATCCATGTGGTTCGTAGGCTCATCCAGCAAAATCAAGTCTGGTTTTTGCAAAAGAATTTTGGCTAATTCGATTCGCATTCTCCAACCACCCGAAAACTCTGAGGTTTGACGCGTGAAATCTTCGCGAACAAAACCCAAACCAAGTAATATTTTCTCGACTTCGGCTTCGTAATTGACTTCTTCGATGGCGTAGAATTTCTCGCTTAAGTCGGAAACTCTTTCGATTAATTTCATGTAGGCATCACTTTCATAATCCGTACGAATCGTCAATTGCTCATTGATCTCGTCGATTTCGGCTTTCATCGAAAAAATTTCTCCAAAGGCTTTCGAAGCTTCTTCGACAACCGTAGACCCATCTTGAGCCAATAAATGCTGTGGCAAATAAGCAATTACAGCTTCTTTGGGTGCCGAAATATTTCCTGTCGAAGGTTTACTTTGACCGGCAATAATCTTTAAAAGCGTTGATTTTCCCGCTCCGTTTTTACCCATAAGGGCAATTTTGTCATTTTCGTTGATGGCAAAAGAAACATCGCTAAATAAAGTGGTTCCGCCAAATTGAACGGAGATATCGTTAACTGTAATCATAATAGGTTTTGGGTTTTAGGTTCTGGGTTTTAGACCAAGAACCCTGATTTTTTAAAATTGCAAAGATAGATTAAATAAGGAATTGGGCAATTTTAGGAATGTAGAATTGTAATAGACCTGCTGATAAACAGCAAAATTAAAAGCACAAAACTAACTTTAAATTATGCCTAAACCCTACATATTGCCAAAGCGTTGCTATCTACCAGGTAAAAAGCATTAAACTATCGCAAGCTCATTTTGTAATTTCATCAATAAAGCTATGCACTTTTTTGATTTCAATTCTCCCTTTGTTCTTGTCATTCAAAAGACAAGTTGTAACAATTACCATTTTTAAGTCAGGAATAATACAAATTAATTGACCTCCATACCCTGTGGCAACAAAAGCTTGGTGACCATTTGTTTTTCTTCTCCACCAATAATAACCATAACCATTTGCATTTGGCATAACATCCCAATTATCTAATTTAACTTGTTCCGAAGTAGATTCTTCAAGCCATTTTTGAGATACAATTTGTTTGTTTCCTAATTTTCCATTGTTTAGAATTAATTGACCAAATTTTAGCATATCAATAGATTTTAAATAAAGTTCTGAACCTGCTAAATTTCTGTTCATTACATCCGTATCCCATCTTGATACATTTATATTTAAAGGTTTAAACAAATTGTCATCTCCAAATTTTTTCAAATTTGTCTTAACTACTTTGGAAAGGACTGCACCAAAAATATAGGTTTCTCCAGTATTATAATTAAAAGTATCTCCTGGATATTCTTCAAAAGGCAATTCTAATGTAAATTTCACGGGATCTGATGAATTGCCCATTGCTCTCGAAATATCACTATTTTCAACCCAAGTAAATCCACCACGCATAGTCAATAAATGATTTATTGTAACTGTATTTCTTATAGAATCGAATGTTGTTTTACTTTCTATATTTGCAGTATTTTTGAATTTAGTTCTTGAAATATTGTATTCAGGAAGTATTTTCATTACTGGAGTGTTGAGTTCAGGAAGAAGATTTTTATTTTTTGCAATTCCTGCTAAAACAGAAGTTATACTTTTTGTTACTGATTTAACATTGAATTCAGTTTCCTTATTTGCTCCATTAAAATATTGTTCGTAGATTAAATTGTTTTCTTGAGAAATAAGCATTGAACCAAGAGAAGGAATGCTATCATTTATTCTGTGTGTAAAACTTTCAAAAAAAGCTTCATTTAATTGACTTTTATTTTTGGTTTGCGATTTTACAGCTATACAATTTAAAGTTAAAATTGAAATAGTTAAAATTTGAGTTATTATTTTGTTGTTCATAATTTATGTGTGTTGTTGTTGGGAGGTTGCAGACAACAGATTTACACCGTTTAATTTTAAAACATTCATAAACGAGAAATCTGTGACGAAAAGCCAAAAATTATCAATTCAAAATAAACCGCCTAACCACTTCGGCAACACCGTGATTATTATTTGAAGCCACAATTACATCGCCAAATTCTCTTAATTCAGGATCCACATTGTCAACCCAAACGCCCAATCCAGCATATTGTATCATCGTTAAATCATTTCCTGCATTTCCAACAGCGATGATTTCGCTTGGAAGAATATTTAGTTTTTCGGCTAGAATTCGAATAGCAGCTCCTTTGTCAACACCGTTTGGTGCCGCTTCGAGGAAAAAGGGTTTCGACATACAAACACTCAAATCGGGCATTGCAGCTTTTAATACTGATTCAACATTTTTGAGATAACTTGGTTCTTCGAGCAACAAACATTTCACCGCCGAAGTGGTTACGGCTTCTTTAAAATTTGGAACAATAATATGTTCTAAACCTGTGATGGTACTTTCGATATCAATGTATTCCGAATGACTTTCGCTGATGATTTTCCCATCCAAATAGGTGATAATATGCGTGTTGTTTTCCTGACTAAAATCGTAAAGGGAATGAATTTGTTCTTTGGTTAAAGCGTGTTCAAAAAGCACTTTATCTTCTTTTAAGTCGGTAATCGTAGAACCATTAAACGAAATCATAAAGGAATTATTGACATCACATTGCAATTCTTTGGCATACTCAATCATTGCCGATGTTGGTCTCCCAGAAGCTAAAACAACATAAACTCCCATTTCTTGTGCTTTTAACAGCATTGTTGCATTCTCATTCGAAATTTTATGGTCATCGGTCAACAAAGTGTCGTCCATATCTACAACCAGCATTTTATATTTCATTCCTTTTATTTATTGTTAAAAAAAATCTTTAACTAGATTTTAAATATTCATTCTAAATTCCTCAATTACAGGATTTGCCTTAGAAAAATCGACTTCTTGAATAAACAATTCAACAGGTTTTGCATTCGTTATACTTGGCAAAACATTCGATTGATTGTTATTTCTAATTACTGTATTTACTCCTATTTCTTCTATTTTTTCTTGTAAAGCTAGCGCCAAAATCTCACTTCCCGAAAACACTTTCATTAATCCCATGGTATTGTATTTTTTTTAATTATTTATTCCCGTTTTCCTCATCACCTTCTAATTCCTCAAAATCATCCTCTTTATCTGCCACAAAATTTTCTTCCTCTTCAAAATCTTCTTCTTCCTCAAAATCGAATTCAAAAGGTTCTACCAACATTTTTTCGGCCAGAATTTCTATTCGCTCTGAGAATACATCGGCAAAAATAATGCGCTGCGTTTTGGCAATACTATTCGAAATACGCATGATTTTAGTTTCATGACGCAATTTCAAAATAGGATCAGCATCATCAAGAATAAACATTCTCAATCGGTTTACGTTATAACCCGCCGTGGTAAACATTTCGCCCAGTTTATTTGGTGTACCAATTAAAACATCGACTCCTGTAGAAATATAATTTTTGTCATATTCCATATCGCCTTTGTCATGCACACCATAGACTTCAAGCCCAGAGTTCTTCCCATATTTCTCAAAAAGTGCTGATATTTCTAGAACCTTGGCTTTATCCTCAACAATGATCAAGGCACGAGGCGATTCTTCGTTGGATCCCGCCAATTTCTGAATCACATTGATAACAATTGTCGTCGTTTTTCCGCTTCCGTTTGGCGCAATAATAATACAATCGGCACCACTTTTTATGGTCGAAAATGTTTCTTGTTGCATCTCATTGGCTTCGGTTAAACCGTTTTCGATTAATGCTTCCTGAAGATTTTCGTTTATTTTTTTTAGTTTCATTTCTTTATGATTGAAAAATTGAAAAATTTAATAATTGAAAGATTTAGCATCAGTTTTTAATCTTTCAATTATTAAATTTTTCAATCATTAAATTATTTTATTTACTTGCAAATAGTTGCACATCATTTTCTGAAATCTCATTTCCTCCAAGGATAATCAATCGTTCGACCACATTTCGTAATTCCCGAATATTCCCTGTCCAATCGTATTCCTGCAATAATTTGATAGCTTCCGCCGAAAATTCTTTTCTAGCATTTCCTTGTTCCAAAGCTATTTTTTCGGCAAAATGCGAAATCAGCATCGGAATATCATCTCTTCTATCGTTCAATGCCGGAACTTTTATCAAAATCACAGCCAAACGATGGTATAAATCTTCTCGGAAACGCCCTTCGGCAATCTCGGTTTTCAAATCTTTATTGGTTGCTGCAACCACTCGAACATCCACTTTTATATCTTTATCAGCTCCCACACGGGTAATCATACTTTCTTGTAAAGCTCTCAAAACTTTGGCTTGCGCCGAAAGGCTCATATCTCCAATTTCATCCAGAAAAATAGTTCCTTTATCGGCAGCTTCAAATTTACCGGCGCGATCTTTTACCGCCGATGTAAAAGCGCCTTTTACGTGACCAAACAATTCGCTTTCTATTAATTCGCTCGGAATTGCAGCACAATTCACTTCGATTAAAGGATAATTGGCTCTTTGACTTTGTTCGTGTAATTGATGCGCAACCAATTCTTTTCCAGTTCCGTTTGGTCCTGTTATTAAAACTCTGGCTTCGGTTTGAGCCACTTTTTCGATCATCACTTTGATCTGATTGATGGCTTCACTTTCGCCAATCATTTCATAATTCTTACTTACTTTTTTCTTGAGAATTTTGTTTTCTACAACGAGTTGCTTTCTGTCTAAAGCATTGCGAACAGTATTCAATAATCGATTCAAATCTGGTGGTTTCGAGATATAATCAAAAGCGCCCAAACGCATGGTTTGTATAGCGGTTTCCATATCGCCATGACCAGAAATCATAACCATCGGGATTTCGGGTTTTATTTTTTTTACGGCTTCAAGAACCTCAACTCCGTCCATTTTTGGCATTTTGATGTCGCACAAAACGAGATCATAGTCGTTGTTCTTTATTTTTTCAAGACCAGCAAGACCATCTTCGGCATCCTCCACAATATAAGTATCGCTTTCTTCGGAAAGTATTTTTGAAAGTACTCTTCGAATAGCAGCTTCGTCTTCAATGATTAGTATTTTGCTCATCTTTTTATTTGGTTATTTGTTGATTCGGTTAATTGGTTAAACAAATAACCAAATCCACGAATTAACACATTAACATTCTTTAATATTTCAACCATTTATATAATTCTTTCCAAGTTGGTTTCTTGCCATACATTAGTATTCCAACTCGGTATATTTTTGAAGCAAACCAAACCACTAAAAAGAAGGTTCCAAAAAGTAATGTAATCGAAATTGCCAGTTGCCACCATGGCACGCCAAACGGAATTCGCATTAACATAACGATAGGCGAAGTGAGCGGAATCATTGAAAAAACGGTCGCAATTGTTCCGTGTGGATCATTTATTACCGTGAAAAAACCGATGTAAACTCCTAAAATCAATGGCATAATGATAGGTAAAAGAAACTGCTGTGAATCGGTTTCGTTATCGACTGCTGCTCCAATTGAAGCATAAAACGAACTGTACAAAAAGTAACCTCCGATGAAATAAATCACAAAGGAAATCAGTATTGTGGCGATGGGTAAACCCCATAATTCCTTTATGTACATTTGTGCCGTTCCGGCAAATTCTTGTTGCGC
>CANBWX010000079.1 GCA_947373225.1 Flavobacteriaceae bacterium
AAAACTAAAACTGCTACTACAAATGAAAAATAATATATATATCTTTTTAGGGAAATGTTTCCTAATGACGCTTCTACTTTTGACTATTTCTTGCAATAAAGAAATTGTAGAAAGCAACCAACAATATCCGCAATTAAATCCTGCAAATTCAGATCAACTTGCTGGAGCTTGGAAACCAATATTATTAACATCAGCTGATCAATTCCCATTAGATGTGCCAGTTTTGACAACAACATCAGCTTATAAAGCAGAAATAAATGAGATTAAAAGTTACCAAGCCAATATTACTGCAGATCAAAAAAAGATAATTCAGTATTGGAGTGCTGGTGGTGTTTTGCGTTGGAACGAAATTATGCAGACTTTGGTAGCGAAACATAATCGTCCACCATATCAAAATCAAGATGGAACTTATCCAGCTCCATCATCTGCAAATCCTTTTGCAAACCCACAATTTCCATTTTCAAATCCTCCATTTGCGGCTCGTGCTTATGCTTATGTGAGTGCAGCTCAGTATGATGCAATGGTAGCAACTTGGTATTACAAACAATTTTACAATCGTTCGGCTCCATTTGTAGTTGACCCTAGTATTCAAGTTTTAATTCCTAAAAGTACTTTGCCATCTTATCCTTCTGAAGATGGAGTTTTGGCAGGTATAACGGTTGAAATCTTAAAATTACTTTTTCCAACAGAAATTGCTTTTATCCAAAAAAAAGCAGATGAACAAAAATTGTATAGAATAATTTCTGGTGCCAATGTTAGAAGTGATGTGGAAGCTGGAGCAGCTTTAGGTAAAAAAATCGCCGCATTATTTACTGCAAAAGCTGCGGGTGATGGAGCTGGAGCAGCTATTGGAAACCAAGCACTTTGGACACAATTAGAAACCACAGCAATTTCAAAAGGAGAAATGCCTTGGAAATCATTAGACTTGCCTGCAAGACCGCCAATGTTGCCATTATTCGGAAATGTAAAATCTTTCTTGATGACACCCGCCGATGTTGTTGCCAATCGTCCTGTACCACCACCTTCAACAAAATCAGTTCAATTTTTCACAGAATTGAAAGAAGTGAAAAATTACAGCGAAAATGCAACGCGTGAAAACATGCGAATTGTTACATTCTGGGCGGATGGAGTAGGAACTTATACACCACCGGGGCATTGGAATGCAATTGCCAATGCAGAATTCGTTCAACAAAATTATAGCGAAGTACGATGGGCTAGAAATTTGGCTTTGCTAAATATCGCCATGATGGATGCCGCAATTAGTTGTTGGGATGCAAAATATTATTATTTCAATCCAAGGCCAGCGCAAGTAGATACTTCAATAAAAACGTTGACTGGCATACCAAATTTTCCCGCTTATGTTTCTGGACATTCTACCTTTAGCGGAGCAGCATCTGTCTTTTTATCTCACGTGATTCCTGCAAAAGCAGCTCAATTTGATGCGATGGCGACTGAGGCTTCTAATTCAAGATTATATGGCGCAATACATTATAGAAGTGATTGCGAAAAAGGGTTAATTTTGGGAAAAGCCGCTGGTAATTTTGCCGTAAATAGAGCCAAAACAGACGGCGCTGAATAACATTATAAATAATTTTTTTTAAACAAATAGTATGAAATATACACTTTTAACCATTATATTAATTCTTTTATTATCCTTTCAAACCCAAAATTCAAATGCCCAAGGTTGTGTTGCTGTAAGACAAATGGGAGGTTTAAGCATGTGCTCTTCTGATTCTTATAATTTGAATGAAGGTGATATTCAAGTCGGTATGAATTACCGTTACTTTCATTCATGGAGACATTTTATTGGTACAACCGAACAACCGCAACGTCAAACTACAGGTGGTGGTTTTGACGCCAATGGAGTAGAACGCGGAAATGCAGTAAACATTTATTCTCACGCCGTAGATTTGAATTTTTCTTATGGTTTAACGGATCGTATTCAGTTTAATGTAACATTGCCTTATGTAAATAACGAAAGATCTCAAGTTTTAAAACAAACTAATCCAGTAGCTACTATATTTCGATATAGTATTTATGCTCAAGGACTTGCAGATGTTAGAATGAGTGTTAATTATTGGTTGGTTGATCCTAAAAAAGCCCATGAAGGTAATGTTATGGTTGGTTTAGGCTTGAAATTACCAACGGGTAAGCATGATGATTCATATTATACACCACAAGCTGACGGAACAACCAAAAAAGTGATTGTGGATCAAGCCATTCAGCCAGGTGATGGCGGATTAGGTTTTACAGTCGAATTACAAGGATTTAGAAAAATATATGGTAAACTTTATGGCTTTGCAAATGGTTATTATTTATTTAATCCAAAGGAATCTAATGGTACTTTCAAGTCTGCTGCATCACCAGGATTAGCGGGCTATAATGTATTTGCTTGTCCGGATCAATATTTTGCCCGTGCAGGTTTTATGGCCGCCGTTGACAAGAAAAACAGCCTGACTTTGTCACTTGCGGGTCGATTTGAAGGTATTCCAGCCTATGATGCTTTTGGCGGTCAAGTTGCCTATCGTAGGCCGGGTTATGTTGTAGCTATCGAATCTGGAATATCGTATCATGTTGGTAAACATGGATTTTCTTTATACGTTCCTTATAATTTCATCAAAAATAGAATTCAAAGTGCTGCTGATATTGCGAGCCAAAATTTGCAAAACTCAGTAATTACTGATCCTAGCAAATATGTACACGTTCAGGGTGATGCCGCTTTTGCAGATTATTCTATTAATTTAGGTTATACCTACCGTTTTAGTAATCATAATAAAATGGAAATGCATGTTTTAAATACTGTAAATCCCGTAAAAACAAATTAATATTTAATAATAAATACCATGAAAAAAGCATTCGACACCTTATATTTTAAATTTAGCAAAATGGTAGATAAACATAGTGTAAACATAATGCGCATAGCACTTGCTATAGTTTATATTTGGTTTGGTGCTCTAAAAATCTTCGGGATGAGTCCCGCTGGTGAATTAGTCGAAAGAACAGTTTATTGGTTTAGACCCGAAATATTTGTTCCCATTCTCGGTATGTGCGAAGTTTTAATTGGTTTGGGATTGCTTGTCAAAAAGCTTATTCCTATAACTATTGTTTTGCTGTTATTACACATGGCGGTAACCTTTTTTCCGGTATTTATTGTGCAAACGGTTTGCTTTGATGCATTTCCATATCAACCAACTTTAGTAGGGCAATATATCATTAAAAACGTAGTGCTTATTTCGGGAGCTCTTGTAATTGCAGGAAAGTATAACGAAAAATACTATAAAGATTTAGATTTGACTCTTGCGAAATAAGCAATTCAAAAGAATTTAATTACTTTAAAAAAACTGTTTCTTGAAAATTTAAACTAACATTTACCGATGTAGTTTATTTTCAGAAACAGTTTTTTATTCTCAATAAATAGCCATAATTTGCAAATCGAATTTTTAACAACCAACAAACCAATAAAATGAAAAAAATATTTTTTTCTTCCCTGATTTTACTGATTTATTCTACTTTTTCTTGGAGTCAATCCAAACCAGATTTAGACAAAAAAGTCTTCGAATTACTTTCTAAAATGACAATCGAGGAAAAAATTGGACAAATGACACAAATTACAGTTACCAATTTTGAGGAAAAAGGAAAGCCCGGAGTATTTGATAGGGTGAAATTAAAAGAAGCGATTCAAAATTATCATATCGGATCCATATTGAACGTTCCAAATCCCGGTGCACAAACTACAAAACAATGGAATGATGTGCTTACAACAATAAGTAATGAAGCTAATAAAACCAGATTAAAAATTCCTGTTTTATACGGAATTGACGCTATTCATGGTTCGAGTTATACCGCAGGCGCAACCTTGTTTCCTCAACAAATAGGGATTGCAGCGACTTTTAATACAGCAATCGCAAAAAACGAAGCCGAAATATCAGCTTATGAAACTAGAGCTTCTTCAATTCCTTGGGTTTTTTCACCCGATTTAGATTTGCCAAGAAACCCATCTTGGTCAAGAATGTGGGAATCCTTTGGTGAAGACCCTTATTTATCTTCTCAAATGGGAACCTCTTTTGTTGAGGGTTTTCAAGGAAATGATTTCGGATCTAAATATAATGTGGCATCTTGCATGAAACATTTTATTGGCTACGGAAGTACAACAACTGGTAAAGATAGAACGCCAAGTATTATTCCCGAACGCGTTTTGCGTCAGTATGATTTGACTATTTATCAAGCGGCAATTAAGGCCGGAGCCAAAAGTGTAATGATAAGTTCAGGCGAAATCAATGGAACTCCAGTGCATGCCAGCAAATATTTGATTACCGATGTTTTGAAAAATGAATTGGGTTTTCAAGGCGTTGTTGTTACAGATTGGCAGGATATTATTTATTTGCATACCCGTCATAAAGTTGCTGAAACCAATAGAGATGCGGTTCGAATTTCTGTCAATGCTGGAATCGATATGAGTATGGTGCCTGATAATTATAGTTTTTATAATGATTTACTAGATTTAGTTGCCAAAGGTGAAGTGCCAATGTCTCGAATTGATGATGCAGTTTCTCGAATTTTAAAAATGAAATTCGAACTGAATTTGTTTCAGAATACGGTTGCAAATTTGAAAGATTATCCAAAATTTGGTTCAAAAGAATTTATCGATGCCGCTTATAACGCTGCCGCCGAATCGATTACTTTATTGAAGAACAATGCCGTTTTGCCTTTAAATATAGCCGATAAAATCTTGGTAACTGGTCCCACTGCAAATAGTATGAAAAACTTAAATGGCGGTTGGTCGTACAACTGGCAAGGAGAAAATTCCGATTTTTATGCAGCTGATAAATTCACCATTCTTAAAGCTTTGCAAAACAAAGTAGGGAAGGAAAATGTACTTTATACCAAAGGAGCAGATCTTGCTATTGAAGATGATTTAGAAATTCAAAAAGCATTAGATTTAGCCAAAGACGCATCGAAAATTGTCTTATGTCTTGGCGAAAAAAACTATACCGAAACGCCAGGAGATATTAGCGATTTGTATTTAAGTGCCTCCCAAATAAAATTAGCTTTGGCTTTAGCAAAACTCAATAAGCCAATTATTTTGGTTTTAAACGAAGGAAGACCAAGATTAATAAGTAATTTCGAAGATAAGATGAGTGCAGTTATTCAATGTTATTTGCCAGGAAATGAAGGAGCAAGAGCCTTGGTTGATATACTTTATGGCGATGTAAATCCTAGTGGAAAATTACCGTATAATTATCCAAGATACCCTAATTCATTGGAGAAATACAACAGAAAATATACAGAAAGTTTAGGCGATGATGAACAGAATAACGATGCAAAATACGAGAAAAGTTATTCGCCACAATTCGAATTTGGTACGGGGTTATCTTATACCACTTTTGGCTATTCTAATTTAAAAATGGATAAAACAGAAATAAATAATACAGATACTTTGACGGTTTCTGTCGATGTTACGAACACCGGAAAAGTAAGCGGAAAAGAATCGGTTTTACTCTATTTATCAGATATTTATGCCAGTATTACACCCGAAGTTAAAGCATTAAAACGCTTCGAAAAAATAAGTTTAAAACCAAATGAAACCAAGACAGTAACTTTTGTTTTAAATCAAAAAGATCTACAATTCGTGAATAATGACTTGAAATGGATTTCGGAAAAAGGGGCGTTTAAAATCCAAATTTCGAATCTTACTACGGAATTTATGTTGAAATAAATTCAACAAAATTGCTTTTTTAAAAGGAATGCTTTTTTTGCATTCCTTTTTATTTACGAATTAGTTGTTTCGTTTTTATTCCAATGATTAATATGAATTTGATAATCATATATGTTTCATATAAATTAAAATATTATTTAGAAATAAATTAATTTTTAAGAATAAAAAGTAATACATTCGAAAAAAAATACATTTTTTTATTAACCCTAAGAAATTTACATGAAAGCCACGACCCTTAAAGAAATTGCTGCTATGTTAGGGATCTCTATAACCACTGTTTCTAAAGCTTTGAAAAATTATCCGGATGTAAGTCCCAAAACTAAAAAAGCAGTAAAGGATTTGGCAGAACAACTTAATTTTACACCAAATAGTTTTGCTGTAAACCTAAGAACCAAAGAGTCTAGAACCATTGGCTTAATAATTCCTGAGGTGGTGCATCATTTTTTCTCCAATGTCATAAAGGGAGTGATTGAAGAAGCAGATAAAAATGGCTATTTGGTAATTATTTTACAGTCAAATGAATCATTAGAATTGGAACAAAAACAAGTTGAACTTTTATTTAATAAGCGTGTTGATGGTATTTTGATTTCCTTGTCAAACGATTCTAATGACGATCATCATTTAAAAAAAATTATAACCCGTGGAATTCCTTTTGTACAATTTGACAAAATTTCAAAATTAATTCCTAGTTCAAAAATCGTTATTAATGATCAGAAAGCAGCGGCAGCAGCTGTTCAGCATTTAATTGACATTGGATGTAAAAAAATAGCACATATTCGCGGCCCTGAAAACCCTCAAAATTCAGTTGATCGTTTTATTGGATATAAAAAAACACTCGAAAAAAACGGAATTCCATTTGATTCTAAATTAGTCTACACTTGCCAAAATGTGACTTATGAGGAAGGTGTAGAATTTACAAAACAAATTGTAAAAGACCATCCTGATGTTGATGGGATTTTTGCCATTACAGATTTAGTTGCCATTGGTGTTTTGTCCTATTTAAATGAAAATCATATCGCTGTTCCAGATCAAATCGCAGTGATAGGATTCAGCAACTGGTTTATGGGGCAGGTTATGATGCCAAAATTAAGTACAATAGATCAGCCAAGTTATGACATGGGAATCGCTGCTTTTTCATTGCTGCTCGAAGAGATGAATTGCCGTAGAGAAGGAAGTTTGTTTAGTCCCAGAACGGTAGAACTAGGTACAAGTTTGATTGTTCGACAATCAAGTTTTAAAAATTAGAGAGGAGTTCTTACTTCAATAAATATTTTGTTTTTCATAAAAAAAATACCTTCAAATCGTTAGATACAATTTGAAGGCATTTTTTTTGATAAATTATATTGCAATTAAATTTTACAATCCAAAAGCTACTTTTACTTGATCTACAAAATCTAATTTTTCCCAAGTAAACAACTCAACTTCTACAGTTTTTGTTAATCCGCCTGGAGCATTAAAAGTTTTGGTTACCGTTTCTGGCGTACGACCCATGTGTCCGTAAGCCGCAGTTTCGCTGTATATTGGATTTCTTAATTTCAAACGTTGCTCTATAAAGTAAGGACGCATATCAAAAAGAGATTCTACTTTTTTGGCAATTTCGCCATTCGTCAAATTCACTTTTGAAGTTCCGTAAGTTTCAATAAAAATTCCCATTGGTTTTGCAACACCAATGGCGTAAGAAACTTGAACTAAAATCTCATCGGCAACACCAGCTGCAACGAGGTTTTTAGCAATATGACGTGTGGCATAAGCCGCACTTCTATCAACTTTACTTGGATCTTTTCCTGAGAAAGCACCACCACCGTGAGCTCCTTTTCCACCGTAAGTATCGACAATAATTTTTCGCCCTGTAAGTCCCGTATCTCCGTGAGGTCCACCAATTACGAATTTCCCTGTTGGATTAATATGATACGTGATTTTGTCATTGAATAAATGAGCATATTGTGGATTGCTTTTGATGATTCTTGGAATCAAAATACTAACTAAATCGCTTTTGATTTTTGCTAACATTGCTGGTTCTTCATCAAAATCATCGTGTTGAGTCGAAATTACAATCGCATCAATACGAGTGGGTTTATTATTGTCGTCATATTCTAAAGTTACCTGTGATTTTGCATCGGGACGCAAATAAGTAATTTCCGAATTTTCACGACGCAAAACCGCTAATTCTTGCAATAATTTATGGGATAAATCCAAAGCCAATGGCATGAAATTTTCGGTTTCATTAGTGGCATAACCAAACATCATTCCTTGGTCGCCCGCACCTTGCTCTTCTTTACTAGCTCTGTCAACTCCTTGGTTAATATCGGCAGATTGCTCGTGAATAGCCGAAAGAACGCCGCAAGAATTGGCTTCAAACATGTATTCGCTTTTGGTATAACCAATTTTTTTGATCACATCTCTCGCAATAGTTTGAACGTCTAAATAAGTATTCGACTTCACTTCACCAGCAAGAATTACTTGTCCGGTGGTAACCAAAGTTTCGCAAGCTACTTTTGACTCAGGGTCAAATGCCAAAAAATTATCAATTAGTGCGTCTGAAATTTGATCCGCAACTTTGTCTGGATGTCCTTCGCTTACAGATTCTGACGTAAATAAATAGGCCATAATAATATGTTTTTTAAAATTAAGCGAGAAAAAATGGATTGCTGGGAAATACTAAAGGAGGATTTCTGCTTTAGCATTTTTTTAACGAGGTTGCAATCAGTTCAAATTTTTCCTCTAATATTCGACTGCAAATGTATGAAACCAAATTGAATTGCAAATTATTCTTTGCATTTTTTTGATGTAAAAATTTCAGCGATCATTTTGCGGAATAATTGGTAGTTTTTAGGTTAATCAATATTTTTTTCAGAATTATTTGCATATCTCGATAAAAGTTTGCACTTTTGTTAAATCAAAACAAAGAACATGAATTTAAATGTGTGCAATATGTCAAAACACTTTCAGGATAATTCCTGTGGGTCGCTTATTGCTTAAATTTTAAATCAAAATTATATAGCTAAAGCCTCCCACAAAACGGGAGGCTTTTTTTTTGAATTATTATAAATTAAATTATAAATACTATGAAGAACTTTAAACACCAACAGATGAATAAGTACAACGTCAAATCGATGAATTGTGTCAAGTTTATGATGTGCATTTGTGTCAGTTGATTCCGAAAGTATAAGTTATAATACAACTTAAAACCCTTTTGGATAACTATCTAAAAGGGTTTTTTGTTTTTCAAAAAATTAAAATATTACAAAGCTGAAAATAAATTCAGTTTTAAAAATCTAAAAAAAAAGTATAACATCTAAAATATAACATTATGAAAATTCTAAAATATATTTCAATAGCAATTCGGTTTCTTAAAAGTATAAATTCTAAAGAAACTTCGACTCCAAATAAAGGATCAAGTTCTTTATTGTCGTTGATAAATTCTAAGGAAAATGAAATGCTTTTTATCTAAAATAATTAGATAAAAAACAGGTTTTGTCTTAGAGTAAGCAACTCCAATTTGTTATTCAGTAGGAATCTGATTTAATGATTTTAGATTCCTATGGATGACGATTTTGGTAATGAAAATGCTATTTTATTTGAAACCTAAAAACCAACTAACGTTAAATTTGTTTGTTACAAAAAAATGTAGTTAATTTGTGCCTTTAAGTTCACACACGTATTGAAATGTTATAAAGAAAGGCAGAGGGATTAGACCCGATGAAGCCTTAGCAACCCTTCGGTAAATCGAAGAAGGTGCTGCATTCTACCACGCAAAACGTGGAAAGATAACTCACGAGAATTCTTCTAGTTTACTTCTAGCTTTCTTTCTAATATTTCCACACACAAATCAAAAATCATAAAAGATTTGAAATTGGAAAATAAACCAACATCGATTATTATACAAAATTTTACCACCGAAAGTGGTGCAGTTTACGCAACCATAAACTTAAGTTATCAGGTTTTTGGACAAGCGTTGAATACCGCTCCGATTGTTTTGGTAAATCACGCCTTGACCGGAAATTCGCAAGTTATCGGCGAAAATGGTTGGTGGAACAATCTTATTGGCGAAAAGAAAACAATCGACACCAATAAATACACCATTTTAGCTTTCAACGTTCCCGGAAATGGTTTTGATAAGACGTATATTGAAAATTACTTGGATTTTACGGCACGAGATATTGCCAGACTTTTTCTGGAAGGAATTAAATTTTTGAAAATCAAAGAATTATTTGCTATTATTGGAGGCTCTGTAGGTGGCGGAATTGCTTGGGAAATGGTAGCTTTAGCACCTAAATTAACCCATAATTTTTTTCCGATTGCTTCCGACTGGAAATCGACAGATTGGTTGATAGCCAATTGTTATCTTCAAGAAAAAATATTGAACAATTCTTCGAAACCTATCGAAGACGCTCGTATTCATGCTATGTTGTGTTATCGAACGCCAGAATCGTTTAAAGAAAAATTTCAACGAACTTCAACAGATTCTTTTGAGTCGTTTCAAGTGGAAAGTTGGCTGAATCATCACGGAGAGAAGTTGCAAAAAAGATTTCAACTTTCGGCTTATAAAATGATGAATCAATTGCTTAAAACCATTGATATTACCAGAGGTAAAACGTCTTTTGAAAATATAATTACCGAAGTTGATGCCAATATTTATATCATCGGAATCAATTCGGATTTGTTTTTTACAGCAAATGAAAACAGAGAAACCTACAACGAAATTAAAAAATTTAAACATAATGTATTTTATAGTGAAATTGATTCCCAGCACGGGCATGATGCTTTTTTAATGGAGTACGATCAATTGAACATTTTACTGGATGTTGTTTTTAAAAATAAAAAAAATAAGATGAAAATATTAAAATTTGGCGGAAAATCATTGGCCAACGGAGAAGGAATCAACAAGGTTTTAGATATAATTATCGATAAAAAAAGCAAAGACGAAAATATAGCTGTAGTGGTTTCGGCACGCGGAAAAGCAACCGATGAATTAGAAGATATTTTGACTATTGCCGCCAAAAACGGTAATTATAAACCCTTGTTAGAAAGTTTTAAAACGTATCAACAAGACATTTATATGAATGTTGATTTATCGGAAGAATTTGCGGTATTAGACAAACTTTTTGAAGGAGTAAGTTTGATTGGCGATTATAGCGAAAAAATAAAAGATCAGGTTTTGTCTCAAGGTGAAGTGCTTTCGGCAAAATTAATTGCCGCTGTTTTGCTAGAAAAGGGAATTGCCGCTCAATTTACAGACTCAAGAAAACTGATAAAAACAGATTCTAATTTTGGCGATGCACAACCTTTGGAACAAATTTCAAAGAAAAATATTGTCAATTATTTCAAAGATAATAACGAAACAGTAAATATAATTACTGGTTTTATTGGTTCTAATAATATTAACGAAACCACAACTTTAGGCAGAAACGGTAGCAATTATACGGCTTCGCTGATTGCCAATTATCTCGACGCCGAAGAATTGCAGAATTATACTCACGTTGACGGAATTTATACAGCAAATCCAGATTTAGTTCCTGATGCCAAAAAAATTGACCGTTTGTCTTTTAATGAAGCCAATGAAATTGCCAATTTTGGAGCAACGATTTTGCATGCCAAAACCATTATTCCGTTGTTGGAAAAAAACATTCCGCTTCGAATTTTAAATACTTTCAACCACGAAAATCAAGGGACATTAATCACTTCAAAATCGAATGCAGCAGGAATTAAAACGCTTTCAGTTCTCGAAAATGTGTCTTTAGTAAATCTTGAAGGAAGAGGATTGTTGGGAAAAACAGGCGTTGACGCTCGAATTTTTAGAGTAATGGGCGACAATGATATTAGCGTGAGCATCATTTCGCAAGGTTCTTCCGAAAGAGGAATTGGACTGGTTGTAAATGCCGATAAAGCTTCAAAAGCGATGATTGCTCTCGAAAAAGAATTCGAAAATGACTTTTATTCGAAAGACGTAAACCGAATTTCAGTAACCGATGATGTTTCGGTGATTTCGATTATTGGTCAAGATTTGAGCACTTTTCATAAACCCTACACGGCTTTGATTAAAAATAAAGTAGTGCCAATTCTTTTCAACAATACAGTTACAGGAAAAAATGTGAGTTTGGTGGTCAAAAAATCGCAACTGAACAAGGCTTTGAACGTAATACACGGAGAGATTTTCGGTGTTTCTAAGAAAATAAATATTGCCATTTTCGGTCACGGATTGGTTGGAGGAACTTTGATTAATCAAATATTAGAATCGGCTGCGACTATCGAAAAACGAAAAGGCATCAAATTGAATGTTTTTGCGATTGCCAATTCTAAAAATGTGCTTTTGAACAAAAACGGTGTTTCGCAAAACTGGAAAAACGAGATTCAAAACAACGGATTTTCCTATACAATTGATGATGTTATCGCTTATGCGAATGAACATAATTTAGAAAATTTAATAGCTGTTGATAACACAGCAAGTGCCGTATTTGTAGAAAATTACGTAAAATTAGCCGAAAGCAGTTTCGATTTGATTTCTTCGAATAAAGTAGCCAATACTTTGAGTTATAAATTTTACAAAGACTTGAGAAAAGTATTAGCCGATAATCAAAAATCTTATTTGTACGAAACTAATGTTGGCGCAGGTTTACCATTAATTGACACGATACGATTATTGCATCTTTCGGGAGAAAATATCACCAAAATTAAAGGCGTTTTCTCGGGAACATTGAGTTATTTATTCAATAATTTTTCTGCAAAAGACGTTACCTTTAGTGAAATTCTGAAAGAAGCCATCGATAACGGTTACACCGAACCCGATCCAAGAGAAGATTTATGTGGGAACGATGTGGGTAGAAAATTATTGATTTTGGCAAGAGAATTAGATTTGCAAAATGAGTTCGAAGAAATCAACATTCAAAACCTCATTCCAGAACATTTACGAGAAGGAAACGTTACTGATTTCTTGCATAAATTGAAAGAATTTGATCCGATTTATAACAAAATAAAAGCAGAACAAGAACCGAATCACGTTTTGAGATACATTGGCGAATTGTCAGGCGATTTGCAAAATGACAAAGGAAACCTCGAAGTAAAATTAGTTTCCGTACCTTCGGATACCGCTTTGGGCGGATTGAAAGGTTCTGATTCTTTCTTCGAAATTTACACCGAATC
>CANBWX010000080.1 GCA_947373225.1 Flavobacteriaceae bacterium
TGCCCAAGTAGGAATTGGTACCATGACTCCAAATTCTACTTTTGAAGTAAGTGGTTCTATGGGGCAAAAGATAACTACGGTTACTGCTAGCACAACATTAGACGCAACACATAGTATTGTTATTTGTAATAATGGTTCAACTGCAATTACAATAACTTTACCAACTGCTGTTGGGATTACAGGTCGAGTTTATACCATTAAGAGAGAAGATACTAGCACGGCAACAGTAACAATTGCAACAACATCATCTCAAACTATAGATTGGGCAGCAACAACTTTATTATTAACCAATAGAAAAGAGGCGGTAACAATTTTTAGTGATGGTTCAAATTGGAAAAAAATGGCAAGTAATGACAGTAATAATGTTCAATACCCTATTGGGCAAATTAGCTATTTCAATTCTAATGGAACATTGATAAGTATTACTAATACTTCTGATGGTTCTGATAATTTTGTTGTTTGTGATCCTGCAACAAGTTTTTCCGGTAATTCTGAATTTGATTCTCCATCAGCAGGAAGGTTGCGATATATTGGTACAAAGACTAAATTCTTTCATATAGCTTGCACTATATCCGTTTTTCCATCAGGAACTTCCAGTAATAATTTTGTTTTTGCAGTATCAAAAAATGGAACACTTATTCCTGAATCAAGAGTAATGCAAAAACTTCCTACTGGAGATACACAAAGTACAGCAATGCATGTCGCGGTATATCTTTCTACAAATGATTATTTGGAACTTACTGCAGGAAATTTGTCTTCAACAGGTGATGTCTATGTAAGATCACTTAACCTTTTTGCATTAGGTATGTTTATGAATTAATTGTTTTAGTGAAGAGACTTTGGATTACGTAAAATGTAAGGTCTCTTTGAATAGTTTTTATTTCATTTATCTTCCATTTTCTAAATTAAATCCATCACATTTATTGAAAAAACATCAAAAGTATGATTTTAATCATATTATTTTTTTAAGATAAAAGGTAAATTTACACGACAAAAGGTAATTATTTATTTTAACACAAGTAAACACCCTACAAATTTAAAATAATAATATAAAATACTTAATAATTATGAAAGCAACTATATCCATAAATAAAAACATAAAATTATATGTTTTGTCAATTGTATTTTTCTTTATTAGTAGTTTTTTAATTAGTGCACAAGTAGGAATTGGTACAACAACCCCTTTATCAACTTTTGAAGTAAATGGTTCTGTTGGTCAAAAGGTAACAACTGTGACAACTAATACAACATTAGATGATACTTATAGCTTGGTTATCTGTAATAATGGTTCGACTGCAAGAACTATCACTTTGCCAACTGCGGCTGGAATTACAGGACGAATTTATACTATTAAAAGAGATGCTTCAAGTACTGCAAATGTTACTATAAGCGGTACAATTGATGGAGTAACAAATTTAATTTTGGCGAAAGCGGGTGAAGCTGTAACCATTTTTAGTAATGGAACCGAATGGAAAACATCGAACAATTATAATTCTTCATCAACATCGGGTTGGAATTTAACAGGGAATGCAGGAACAACGGCTATGACAAATTATGTTGGTACTACTGATGCAGTTGATTTAGTGGTAAAAACAAATGCGACCCAACGACTAAAAGTAACAAGTGCAGGTGTTACTACCATTGGTGATGGAACTAACGACACAAAGATTGATTCTGATGGAAGTTTCTCATTAGAAGGATCGGCTACAGCTTATACCGATATTGTTGTTCCGCTTTTTATTGCAAAGATTGGAGAATCTACAAACCAACCTGTATGGTCAAAAATGAAAGATAACGGTTCCTCAAGTCGTGGAGTTTATACATTTACTTTTCAAAATGCCACAATGGGTAATGAACAAGAAGTTTTTTTCTCTGTTCAACTTCCTCATAACTGGCGGGAAGGAAGTCCTATATATCCACACGTACATTGGGCTCCTCAAACTACAGGTCAGAATGGTGCCGTTGTTTGGGCATTAGAATATACATGGGTCAATTATAACGATACAACTCCTATTGCTTTTCCTAACACCATAATTATAACAGCGACATCTGCCTCTGTAAATGGAAATTCAGATGCTGATAAACATATGATTACAGCATTGGGAACCCTTACTCCCATTGTTGGAACCCAAGATAAAATTAGCAGTATATTAATGTGTAGATTCTATCGTAAATCAGCAGATGCAGCCGATACTTATAATGGTGATGCAGCTGTGCTTTCAGTAGATTTTCATTATGAAATGGACGGAATAGGAAGTCATACTCAGTATGTAAAATAAAACTTAAGGTCTTTTTTGTTGTTTAATTAGATGTTATCAAACTGCTTTTATTTAAGAAACTAATAAATGTAAATGGATCATAATATTTAGCAACTATTTCATCAGCAATAATTCAAAAAAAAGGATTCTTATTTAAAAAAGATTAGTGTAAGTTTTATACTTATTAATTGTTCTAAAAGTGCACTTTAACGATTATTTTAAACACTTAATAGATTATTTAAATTTAAAATGATTAAATTTATCTCACAGATAAGATTTTTGAATATGGATCAAAAGAAAAACTGATAATCAATAGTGTTCAATATACAAAATATATAGTGCAATAAAAATTCCCCAAATGGATTGAAAATTAACTTAATCTTTTAGATTATGAAACCAAATTTACTTTTTAAATCGATATTATTTGCTGTTGGATTTTCATTTCAGGCAAATCCCCAAGATATGTATGTGAAAGCAAATACTTATGTATATGCGAGCAATCAATATGTATATGTAAAAAATGATATTGAACTAAATGCATCTACGAGCAATTTTTATTTAAGAAATGATGGGCAGTTGTTACAAGGAACTACAGGCTCAGGAGCAAATAAAGGATTAGGAAGTTTATCTGTTTTTCAAGAAGGAACTGTCAATAATTATCAATATAATTATTGGTGTTCCCCTGTAGGAAACGTAGCTTCTTCTACTACGGTAAATAACCCATTCGGAATAACCCAATTGGGAGTGCCAACTACCGAAACTGCAACTACAGCTGCAACTATTTTAGCTTCAAATGTATATGACGGTACAGCAAATCCTTTTGCTATTTCACCTTATTGGATTTATAAATTTACTACTCACAATACTTCTTATTCGGATTGGGTTCAAGCAGGTTCATCAACTACTATAAATGCCGGTGAGGGTTTTACTATGAAAGGGACTTCAGGAACAAATACAACTACAGTTGATGGAGTTCAAAATAATCCCGACGGAAAACATCAACGTTATGACTTTAGAGGAAAACCAAATGATGGAACCATTAATATCCCAGTTTTAACAGGGGAGTGGTCATTAACAGGAAACCCTTATCCATCAGCAATAAATTTGCCTGCATTTTTGACTGCTGAAACAAATTGTACAGGTGTTGCCTATTTCTGGGAACAAGACAAAACGATAAACTCTCATTATATTGCAGATTATAAAGGAGGTTACGCAACCTATTCTGCAGCTAATATATATATTCCTGCTGTTTTCTATTCTTATGATGGTACAGGTGCTGAAGTAACCAATTTATCTAGTCCAGGAAATATATATCAAAGAAAATATTCTCCTATTGGACAAGGCTTCATGATTGAAGGAACTACGAATGGAAATGTTCAAATGAAAAATAGTTACAGGATTTATGTCAAAGAAGGAGCTGGAAATTTATCTCAATTCGAGAAAATAGCAAACAATAAAATAGCAGCTACATCTAATATTCAACCCCAAATTCGCTTTAATACCCTCTTAGATAACGGGCCAGTTAGCCAAATGGTTTTGGCATTCGATCCGTTATCTACTGATGGGGTTGATCGTGCTATGGATGCCGCTTCACCAAATGATGGTCCAGCAAATAATTATTTTGTAATAAATGACAATGAGTACGTAATAAATGTTATGCCTTTTAGTATTGACAAGAAAATACCAGTTGGATTTAGAAATACTGCTCAGGCTAATTATAAAATCACTGTTAATGAGATGCTAAACATTCCCGAAGTTACCAATGTGTATATTCACGATATTACAGCCGATTTATTTTATGATATTAAAAATAGTGTGTTTGATGTAACATTACCAGTAGGAATTAACAATACTCAATATGAAATAACCTTTAAAAATGGTACTTTGGGTGTTAATACTTTGGCAAATCAAAGCAGTTTCGTTGTGCGACAAGATAATACCATTAAAAAATTAATCATTAGCAATCCGTTGCAAAAAGACATTACTTCTTGCGGTTTATATGATGTTGTAGGAAGATTAGTTTTTACTAAAAGTCAGTTGGGAACAGATCTCTCTTACTCATTTTCAACATCAAATCTAAGTGATGGTATTTATATTGTTAAGTTAACTACAACTGATAAATCAGAAATGGGAACAAAAATCATTGTAAAAAACTAACTTCAAAATACAATTAAATTAAATCATCTCTCCTAATCTATCAGGAGAGATGATTTAATTCGTTCTATTGTTTCGGGAAATAAATTCCAAAAGTTAAATACAATCTTAAATTTGCAAGAATCTTAAATATTGTTCGAGTTTGTAACTCGGAGAAGACTATCGTAGTCATTCAAAGTACAATCTTTTAACAATGAATTCAATTATAAATTAAGGAATTAAAATCCATTTTCTCATTGTTATGTAGTTATAATTCTACAATAAAATATAAAATGAACTACAGATAAAAATATTTTTAAAAAATATATTTGTTGATTTTTTGGGATCAAAAATGCTTAGCTTTTTTTGTTTTTTTATATTTTTTTTTGAGTTTTAATTGCATTTAATATAAAAACAGTTATTCTGAAATTTTAAACACATCAAATTAAAAAAAGACACTTAAATATATGGAAAACATAAAGATAGAATGAAAAAAACGTTACTTTTTACAACTATATTTTTATTATTGCATACCATTTTGGTTGGGCAAGGTCTTACTTGCGGAACTGCTACAAATATATGTAGTGCCGCCACATCATATAGAGCAGTAACAGGTTCTCCTGATCCAGGAGGATCCCTACCAGGGGGTTCTGGTTGTTATGCAGATACCCCAAATGAATCTTGGTTTTATCTAAAAGCAAATGCAGCAGGTACAATTGCTGGTAGTGTTACTTTTTCTCCTTGGGTGGCGGCTGTAGATGAAGATATATCGGTTTATGGTACTGCTGGTTATAATACTGTTGCAGCAGCATGTACAGATATTACCGATGGGAGCGTACCAACACCTATCTTCTGTCAGAATGCAGGTAACACACCGTCAACAGGTATGACTTTTAGTTTCACTGCTGTTGCTAATAAGGTTTACCTTATACTCATGACGAATTACTCGGGTACAACAGGTTTAACGGGTACAGTTAATATAACTACGGGTTTAAGTTTAATAACACCCACTATAACAACACAACCACCCACTATGCCTATTTGTGTGGGTAGTACTTTTGCTCTTGCACCATCTACGGATGGCACTTGGATAAGTAATAATACAGCCGTTGCTACAGTAACAGCAGCAGGGGTTGCAACAGCAGTTGGTAGCGGTACAACTACTTTTAAATACACTCCTACGGGGAGTGCTTGTTCGGTTACCTCTAATTCGGTAACGGTAAATGGTTTAACAGGAGGAACCATTACAGCAAATAGCACTGGTACACAATCGCCCGCTTGTGGAGGTCCAATAAACCCAAATACAACTTTAAACACTACCTCGGCAACTGGTTTGGGAACAATTACTTATCAATGGCAATCGAGTACAGATAATATTACTTTTTCAACTATTTCTGGAGCAACAAATAATACCTATGCTTTTACAGGTGGTTTTGCAGTGACTTCTTATTTTAGAAGAGTAGCAACATCAACATTAAATGGGGTTGCATGTACTGCAAATTCCAATACTTTAACCTACGTTATAAATGCTTTGCCAACTGTTGCCTCCATTACGCCAGGAGGAACCACAAATGTTTGCTCAGGAAATACTTTGCAGTTATCAGACGCAACTAGTTTAGTTACCAATCTTTGGAGCAGTAGTAATAACCTATACGCCACAGTAGATGCTACCGGATTGGTGACCGGATTAGCAGCAGGGGCGGGTAATTCAGTTACAATATATTACAAAGTAACAGATAATAATGGTTGTTCTAATACCGCAACTAAAACAGTTGGGATTATATCAATAGTAGCTCCCGTGGTAACTGTGGTAAATAATTGCGGCATGGGTACAACGACTTTATCTACAACCGCACTAGGTAGTTTGTTATGGAGTACTGGTGCAACTACTTCATCAATAACTGTTTCTAAAGCGGGAAGTTATACCGTAAAAAGTACTTTGAATGGTTGTGTAAGCGCCTTGGGAACTGGCGTTGCAAACCCAATCACATCTCCTCTTATTCCTTAGTTTTTTAACGAAATCATTATAAAAACGAAACTCAAATCTTTCCGTTTGTGTTGTATATTTGCATAAAATACAATTTGTTTTGCAAGAAATTTTAACCCAAGAAATACAATTAAACTCCAGTAAAATCTCCGTTTTTATAAGACGCGAAGATTTAATTCATCCTATTGTTTCGGGAAATAAATTCCGAAAGTTAAAATATAATCTTCTTCAGGCTAAAGCCGAAAAACAGCAAACATTACTCACTTTTGGAGGAGCCTATTCCAATCATATTGCAGCGGTTGCCTTTGCCGGAAAAGAAAACGGTTTCAAAACCATAGGAATTATTCGTGGCGATGAATTAGAAAGTAAAATAGCCAAAAATCCAACACTAAAATTTGCACAAGAATGTGGTATGCAATTCGAATTTGTAACTCGCGAAGACTATCGCCATAAAACCGAAGCTGGTTTTCTTGAAAATTTAAAAAACAAATTCGGCAGTTTTTATCTCGTTCCCGAAGGCGGTACCAATGAATTTGCCGTTAAAGGCTGCGAAGAAATCCTCACCGAAGCCGATTCTCAATATGATTTCGTGTGTTGCGCCATAGGAACTGGCGGAACAATTAGCGGAATCATAAACAGCATTTTACCTCACCAAAAAGTTTTGGGATTTCCTGCCTTAAAAGGTGATTTTTTAAAAGATGAAATTCGTAATTTTGCGAGGAATGAAAATTGGGAATTAATAAACGATTACCATTTTGGCGGTTATGGCAAAGTAAATCCAGAATTAATTGCATTTATGAACCAGTTTTATGCAGAAAATAAAGTTCCTTTGGATCCTATTTATACAGCAAAGATGATTTTTGGCGTTATGGATTTAATCGAAAAAGGATATTTTCCCGAGAATTCAAAAATTTTACTCATTCACACCGGCGGAATCCAAGGAATCGCAGGAATGAATTTGAAACTAAAAGCAAAAAAATTACCAATAATAGATTTTCAATGATTAAAAAAATTGCACTCTTAATAATGATCTTGGTTTTCGTAAGTTGTAATACGAAAAAATCTGTTATTCAAACTACTCGAAAAGGTTCTAAAACCAATACTTCGGTAGTAAGAAATTATAAAAAAACTACTTCCAAAAAAGCTAATGAAACACAAACCCTAGAAGCTACAACTCGGGTAAAAGTTACCAATGATATGATTTTGGCCTACATCGAAAAATACAATGCCGTGGCTCAGGCAAATAGAAACAAATATGGTATTCCTGCCAGCATCATTTTGGGACAAGCTATTCTGGAATCGGGTTCGGGAACCGGCCCATTATGCGTTCAGGCAAACAACCATTTCGGAATAAAATGCCATAAAGATTGGACTGGAGCTAGCATAAGTTTTGATGATGATACTGTAGGCGAGTGCTTTCGAAAATATGATAATCCGTATGATTCTTTCCGAGATCACGCTCTTTTTTTAACGACTGGTTTGCGGTATATCTCTCTTTTTACATTAGATAAAAAAGATTATAAGGCTTGGGCCAAAGGTTTGAAAGACGCTGGTTACGCCACAGATTCGCAGTATCCAACTAAATTAATTGCTATTATCGAGCGGTTTCAATTGTATAAATATGATGGTGGAACTTTAGAAAAAGAGCCTGTTTATGCTAACGAAAAAGTAGCCAGTAATCCTAGCGAATATCAAGTAAGTCCAGGAGATACTTTGTATTCAATTTCAAGAAAATTCAAACTTTCGATAGATGAATTAAAAAATAAAAACAATATGTCTGACAATACTATTTCTATTGGTCAGAACCTGAAAATTAATTAAAAATTAGTTTAGGAGTTTTAGTTTTGTTTGAAACCTAAAACCCAAAACCCAATACCAAAGATAAAATGAAATATCAAAGAAGTAGTCAGTTTTTTGCCGAAGCAGAAAAAGTAATTCCAGGAGGTGTAAATTCACCAGTTCGTGCCTTCAAGGCTGTTGGCGGAACACCCATTTTTGTCAAAAGTGCTAAAGGAGCTTATTTGTTTGACGAAGACGGAAACAAATTAATAGATTACATTAATTCTTGGGGGCCAATGATTTTGGGTCACGCTTTTCAACCTGTTATTGATGCAATTACAGAAAAAGCGAAATTGGGAACTTCTTTTGGGATGCCGACAGAATTAGAAACTCAAATCGCAACTTTGGCAGTTTCAATGGTGCCCAATATTGACAAAATTAGATTCGTAAATTCAGGAACCGAAGCTTGTATGAGCGCCGTTAGATTGGCTCGTGGATTTACCAAAAAAGATAAAATTATCAAATTTGCTGGTTGTTATCACGGTCATTCGGATTCGTTTTTGATACAAGCCGGAAGTGGAGCGATTACTTTTGGATCTCCTAATAGTCCCGGTGTAACCGCCGGAACTGCCAAAGATACTTTGCTAGCTAGATACAATGATTTAGAAAATGTTGCCACTTTAATCGAAGCCAATAAAAACGAAATTGCAGCCATAATCGTAGAGCCTGTTGCGGGAAATATGGGTTGTATTCCTCCAAATAAAGGTTTTCTTGAAGGCTTACGCCAATTGTGTACCGACAATGATATTCTTCTGATTTTTGATGAGGTGATGACAGGATTTAGACTCGCACCGGGTGGAGTTCAAGAATTGTTCAATATCAAAGCAGATATAGTTTGTTTCGGAAAAGTGATTGGTGGCGGTTTGCCAGTAGGCGCATTTGCAGCCCGAAACGAAATAATGAATTATTTAGCGCCACTTGGTCCTGTTTATCAAGCGGGAACATTATCAGGAAATCCTTTAGCAATGGCGGCAGGATTAGCCATGTTGCAAGCTTTAGATTCTGATCGAGCTATTTTTAAAAGATTGGAAGAAAAAACAGCTTATTTGGCTGCTGGAATTGACAGAGTGCTGAAAGCAAATAATATTACTTTTACAATTAACCGAATAGGATCAATGGTTTCGGTGCATTTTGCAGCTGATGTCGTAGTAGATTTTCAAAGTGCTGCAAAAGGGGATAATGAAACTTTCAAGAAATTCTTCCACGGTTTGTTGAATGAAGGAATTTACATTGCGCCATCGGCTTATGAAACTTGGTTTATTACCGATGCACTTTCTTATGAAGACTTAGATTATACCATTCAAGCCATCGATAAAGTTTCGAAGACTTTTTAATTGTTGGTATTTTTAAAATGAAAAAACTTCCAGTGTCACCTGAAGTTTTTTCATTTTAATTGTTTTTATTTATCATCGTACTCTCTTTCAGGATCATGATCTCTTTCATGATGTTTATCGTGAAATTTTCCTTGACGTTTTTCTTTTAGCTTATTCCATTTTTCGAATTGCTCAGGAGATAATATTTTTTTCATTTTATCTTGCATGGCAATTTGTTCATCAAGCATTTTGTTTTTCATAGCATAATGATCATCGGTATTTCTTTTTGCCTCTTCCTCTTTTTTAGCCATTCGATCGGCTTTCATGGCTTCTCTTTTTGCTCCTTGTTCGGCAATAACTTGTTTAACTTGTTCTTGTTGCTTAGAGTTCAAATCTAGGTCTAATGTCATTTTTTTGACCATCAACTGAGTGCGTTGTTCGGGTGACAATTTTTCCATTTCTGGTCTTCTGTCAGGTCTATTTCCCATTTCATTTCTGTCTTGTGCAAAAGATGCTATTCCAACAACTAATAATGCGGTAACAATTAATTTTTTCATTTTCTTATTTTTTAAGTTATAGTGATAAGACCTAAAAAGATTTTGAAAGTTTAATCCTTAACAAAAATTTATCGTTTTGTATTCTAGAAAATTATAATTTTTAAATTCAGTAATATATTTTATGATGGATGATTTCAACTTTATGACTTTGATTTAATTTCGTAAAAGCCCGAATAACAGTTTCAACTCTCAAGCCAGTAAAATCTGCTATTTCCTGACGGGTAAAAGGAATTAGCGTTTTTTCATCAGGATGTTCTGTTTTTTTCTTAAATGAATTTAAAAAAGAGATAATTCGATATTCTGGTTTTTGATTGATAATTTCTTTTGAAGTCTTTGCTTTAGAATGGATTTTATGGGCAAATAAGTTTAGGAAATATTTTTGAATAGCTGGATATTCATCAATTATTTTTAAAAATTTAACTTTTGATAATTTCAGAATAGTACTTTCTTGAATGGCGATTGCTTTTGATGGATAGGTTTCGTTGATGAATAGTGGTGGTTCACCAAAACTATCTCCGGCATAAAAAAGTCCTTGTGTAAATTCTTTTCCTTCTTCGTTCGAATTATACATTCTTACACTTCCGTCCAATATTTGATAATAAAAATTGGCAGTTTCGCCTTCATCAAAAATAACCTCGTGTCTTCTGTACTTTTTGGCAACCGCACCGAAAGAATAAAGCAAGTCTAAATCTATTTGCATGATTGATTTTGAGTTGTTTAGTAGTGTTTTTCAAATCAAATCACAATGTGATCACATCTATAATTTGTATAAAAATAATAAAAATTGGCATACAAATAATATTAAACCGAAAAAGGATTTCCGTTTTAGATTTATAATCAAAGGGTTTTTCTATACAATTTTTACAAAACCACCGCGATTTTCGGTTCTTTCAATAGATTGATCAACGATTAATTTTGCAATAATTATCAAATTATAAAGTTCCCATAAATTGGCTCTAACTTTATGGCTTTTTGTTTTTTCTTCAATTTCATTTTGCCAAAGTGCTAATTGTTTTTTAGCTGCAAATAAATCAGCATCCTTTCGAACAATTCCCGCATTTTGACGCATCAAAAGCTGTAATTGAGCTTTCGTTCTTTCAATATATTCTACGTTGACTGTTGGCTTTTCAAACAGTTTCCAGTCCGAAACCGTTCCTGAAAATTGACTTTTTTCGAAATAAGTATTCGCCAAATAATTGTATATTTTATCGGAATATACCAATGCTTCCAATAATGAATTCGAAGCTAATCGATTAGCGCCATGCAAACCTGTTCGAGAACATTCTCCACAGGCAAATAAGTTTTCAATCGAAGTTTTCCCTGTTTTATCCACTACAATTCCGCCGCAAAGATAATGCTGTGCAGGAACTACAGGAATCCAGTCTTTTGCAATATCAATACCAACGCTTTTGCAACGTTCGTAAATCATTGGAAAATGCTTTATAAAAGCGACTAAATCTAAATGCGTACAATCCAAATAAACACAATCATCACTACTTTTCTTGAGTTCTAAATCTATGCTTTGCGAAACAATATCTCGCGAAGCCAAGTCGCCTCTGGAGTCATAATCAGGCATAAATAAATGTCCTTTTTTGGTACGCAAATGAGCACCAAAACCACGAACAGCTTCCGAAATTAAAAATGAAGTTCCAGTAGAAGCATCGTACAAAGCCGTTGGATGAAACTGAATAAATTCCATTTCTTTTATAGCGGCATTTGCTCTGTATGCCATAGCAATTCCGTCACCGGTAGCAATTATAGGATTTGTGGTGTGTCCGTAAAGATGACCAATTCCGCCAGTGGCAAGAAGAGTAAAATCGGATTGGAAGGTAAATATTTCTTTTGTTTTTTGATCCAAAACATAAGCGCCTAAACAGCGATTATTTTGGGTTATTAAATCAAAGGCAAAATGATGGTCTAAAACTGTAATGTTTTCTTTTTGATGCACTTGACTTAAAATTGCCCGTTCAATTTCTTTGCCCGTTTGGTCTTTGTGATGCACCACGCGGTTTTCAGAATGTCCGCCTTCTTTGCCTAAATCTAATGTTCCTTCACCATTTTTATCGAATTTTGCGCCCCATTCAATCAAATCTTTTAAGCGTTTCGGACCTTCGGTAATAACCATTTCAACCACCGATTTATCACATAATCCATCACCGCAAATTAGGGTGTCATCAATATGTTTTTGGTACGAATCACCGTCTTTGTCAGTCACAATGGCAATTCCGCCTTGTGCATATTTGGTATTCGATTCGTCTTCGCTAGCTTTGGTTACAATCGTGACTTTTTTGTCGGGAAATCGCTCTGCAATTTTTACCGCAAAAGTCAATCCTGCAACTCCGGAACCTATAATTAAGTAATTGGTGTGGATCATTATTTAGATAGTTCAAGCATGCGTTCAATAGGAATCAATGCTTTTTTCATAATATCGGCTGGAACATTTATTTCTGGGCTTTCGTTTAATAGACAGTCGTATACTTTTTGTAAAGTGTTCATTTTCATATATCCACATTCGCTGCAAGCGCATGTGTTATCTTCTTCTGATGGTGCAGGAATCAAAATTTTATCAGGAACTACTTGTTGCATTTTATGCAGAATTCCAGCTTCGGTGGCAACAATAAATTTCTTACTTGGATCTGTTTTTACAAACTCAATCATTCCGGCTGTCGAACCAATATAAGCGGCTGTTTTTAGAATATGAGTTTCCGATTCTGGATGCGCAATGATTTTTGCATCTGGATT
>CANBWX010000081.1 GCA_947373225.1 Flavobacteriaceae bacterium
TCCCTTCAAACTCCGCTTTTCTTTTCTCTAAAAAAGCGGTTGTTCCTTCCTTGAAATCTTCGGTGGCAAAGCATTCGCCAAAAGCATTTATTTCGACATCAAATCCATTTACGCCAGAAACAAAATTAGCATTTACAGCTTCAATAGCTTTAGAAATAGCAACGGGAGAATTGCGCATAATTCGGGTGGCAATCGTTTTATAAGTGGCATATAAATCGGCTTGTGGCACAACATGATTGACTAATCCGTAAGTTTTGGCGGTTTCTGCATCAATCATTCCTGCGGTCAGAATCATTTCCATAGCGCGACCTTTGCCAATCAATTGTGGTAAACGTTGCGTTCCGCCGTAACCAGGAATAACGCCAAGTGAAGTTTCTGGCAAACCCATTTTGGCATTGTCAGAAGCGATTCTGAAATGACAAGCCATCGCTAGTTCCAGTCCGCCTCCAAGTGCAAAACCATTGATTGCGGCAATTACTGGCGTTTTCATATTTTCGATAAAATCGAATAATATTTGTTGGCCTTTTGTTGCTAATTGTGCTCCTTCAGTCTCCGAAAAATGAGCAAATTCGGCAATGTCGGCGCCAGCCACAAAAGCTTTTTCACCGCTTCCAGTAATAACAATTACTTGAATTTCGGGATTTTCATCAATCAATTTCAGCGTATCATGCAACTCCTGAATTGTTTCTTTATTTAAGGCATTTAATTTTTCTGGGCGATTAATAAAAAGGGTTGCAATCCCTTTTTCCAGTTCCAAGAGGCTGTTTTTTAGTGCCATAATTTTTGTTTTTATTGATTAATTATAGGAAGCGAAACCGTAAAAATGGTGCCATTTCCTTTATGTGATTCAAATGTAATTGTCCCTTTATAATTTTCGATAATGTTTTTGATGATACCAAGACCTAATCCCATTCCACTTGATTTTGTGGTGAATTTTGGTTCAAAAATACGATTAAAATCTTCGGAGGCTATTCCTATTCCGTTATCCGAAACGGTAATTAATACATTATTATTATCTTTTTTTATGGTAACAAATATCGATTTTATTTCTTGTTTTTCAGGAATAGATTGAATGGCGTTTTTAACCAAATTGGTAATAATTCGGATGAGTTGTGTTCGATCAATTTTCGAAATAATTTCTTTTTCTTCGGCTACAAAAAGGATATATTCTTCGTTGAAAATATCCATCGTCAATTCGACAACTGCCACTACATTCAAGGTTTCATTTTGTTGTGCTGGCATCGATGCAAAATTCGAAAATGCGGAAGCGACGGAACTCATCGTGTCAATTTGCTGAATCAAGGTTTCGGAATAATCGTTAATTTTCTGTTTTAAATTTGGGTCGTTTGCATCAAATTTCCGTTGAAAACTTTGCACCGTCAATCGCATTGGCGTAAGCGGATTTTTGATCTCATGTGCTACTTGTTTTGCCATTTCTTGCCAAGCTTCTTCCCGCTCATTTTGGGCTAATTTCAAAGCACTTTCCTCTAGTTCGTCCACCATGGCGTTATATGCTTTTATCAAAAGATTGATTTCTTTGCTGTTGGCTTCAAGAACAATTTTCTCGTTCTTTTGGTTCAAACTGGTTTCACTCAATTTGTCCGAAATGGTTTTTAATGATTTTGTAATATAAGACGAAAGAATATAAGCAACCGCAAAGGCGACCAAAAGCATAAAGGTGTAAACTTGCGCCAATCGAATCAAGAAATTTTGCAACTCCGTTTGATAATAACTGTCATCTTCTACGTAGGGTAAATTTAAGATTCCCAATGGTTTGAATTTGTCGTCCTTTATTAAACTATAAGAAGAACGGTTCTTTTTTCCGTTGATTGTTTTAATGTCTACGTATCGTTTTTCGATAGAAGATTGAACTAGTTTTATGATGTATTTTGGGATTGGCGGGGCAACAGGATCTATGGAAAATTTAGATTTCGAAGATTTTAAAAGCTTTCCTTCAAGGCTATAAATATTGATTTCAAGGTTATGAATGTCTGATAATTCGTGAATTTTATCTTTAAATATCAGCGAAAGATTATTTGGCGTAAGCGGATAAGTGGTATTCGAAAGTACATAATTGATGTTCTCTTTTATGGCGTCTTCCTTGCGATCTAACCGTTCTTGATGGTATTCTTTAGCTTCATTTTTGAATTGAAAAATAGAAATGGAAGCTAGTAATATCGAAGCCACAATTATCAATAGAATCATCGAAAGGAAAATCCTGATTTGTAAGGAAAGCATCGATATCTTGAAGCCGTTGAACATATTTAGGATTTGTTTTTCTCTCGGATTGTTTTATAAAACTTAAAACCAAGCATAATCAAAATTGAAAACGACATAATTCCTACAACTCCATAAATCCAGTTTACGGCGTTTTTCAGAATAACCAAAAACACAACGGCAAATAAGATAATTGTGGCACCTTCGTTCCACAAACGCATATAATTCGTCGAGTATTTTACTTCGTCATTTTGCAATTCCTTGAATATTCTATGGCATTTATAATGATATAAATACAGCGCAAAAACAAAGCCAAGTTTGACATGCATCCAAGACATTTGTAACCAAGCATTTCCAATAGGAGTAAAAAATAACATCCAAAACGCAAAAACACTTGCTAAAACGGCACTTGGCCAAGTGATAATGTACCACAATCTGTAGGTCATTATTTTGTATTGTTTTTGCAGAATTTCCTTTTCTGGCGAAACTTTATCGGCAGCTTCAATTTGATAAACGAATAAGCGAACAATATAAAAAAGTCCGGCAAACCAAGTGATAACAAAGATGAGGTGAAGCGATTTGAGGTAGTTGTAATAATCCATGTTTTTTGTTTAAGGTTTAAGTTCGTTTGATAACTTTAAACATTTTTACTTTGCCCAATCTTTAATCCAATTTGCAACAGTTTCGCACCAAGCATCATCATCGTTTAAACAAGGAATTGCTAAGAAATTTTCGCCACCGTTTTCTTTGAATTGGTGATTGGCTTCCATTGCGATTTCTTCCAATGTTTCTAGACAATCAGCTACGAATGCAGGCGTTACAACTGCTAAATTTTTGATTCCTTTTTCGGGCATTTTGTTCACTTCAACATCCGTGTACGGTGTAAGCCATTTGTCTCCCGCCAAGCGCGATTGAAAAGTTTGACTGTATTTTCCTTCGGGAATTCCTAATGCTTTTACTACCAATTTTGTGGTTTCATAACATTGATGGCGGTAGCAAAATTCGTGCGATGCTGAAGGAGTATTACAACAAGAACCGTCAATTTTACAATGTGATTTTGTCACGTCAGTTTTACGAATATGACGTTCTGGAAGTCCATGATAAGAAAACAAAAGGTGGTCATAATCATAACCGTCTAAATGGTTTTTAATAGAATCGGAAAGATTTTTGATGTAATCGGGTTTGTTGTAAAAAGCAGGAATCGAAGAGAATTTCATATTCGGAAAATGCTTTTTTCGAACTTCTTCTGCCTTTTCGAGAACTGTAACCGTTGAGGACATCGCATGTTGCGGATACAAAGGAAATAGTAATACTTCGGTAACGCCTTTATCGGCTAGTTCCTTTAATCCAGAGTAAATATTTGGGTTGCCATATCGCATTGACAATGCCATTGGAACATTTACTTGTGGTTTTATTTTTTCGAACATTCTTTTGGAAAGTATTACAAGAGGCGAACCTTCTTTCCTCCAAACTTTAGCATAAGCCGCTGCCGATTTCTTAGGTCTTGTTTGCAGAATAATTCCACGAACTAATAATGCTCGCAATAAAAACGGGACGTCTATCACGTATTTATCCATTAAAAATTCATCTAAATAGGGTTTTACAGCTGCCGGCGTTGGGCTTTCTGGCGAACCTAAATTAACTAATAATACACCTTTCATATTTTGCTTTTTTTTGTCATTCCGAAGAATGGAATCTCTAAATTTATTTAGGGTTAAAGTAACTAACTTTTATTTTTTACATATTCGGATTTATCGCCATCAAGTATTTTTTTGGAGTCGTTCCGAATTTCTTTTTGAAAGCAGCGATAAAATGGCTGCCTGTGCTGTAGCCAATTTTTAAACCAACTTCGTTTACATTATAGGAACCGCTGTCGAGTAATTTTCGGGCAGAATCCATTTTATAGTCGAATAGAAATCCATAAACGGTATCGCCATAAATTTGTTTAAAACCCATTTTAAGTTTCTTCAAAGTCAATCCAACTTCATCCGCTAGTTCTTGTAAACCGGGTGGTTCAGCCATATTGGCAAGGATGATTTCTTTGGCTTTTTTTATTTTTAAAACATTTTCTTCGTCAATCAAAAACGGACATTGTTCCGCATTTGGATCTTCGGTTCGGTTGAAATATAAACTCAATAATTCGTATCCTTTTCCTTTATAATACAGGTTTTTTATCGACGGATGTAAATTGTAATGAAACAATTGGCTCAAAACAATCGCCATCGACGGACTTATATCGCCTTCCTTGTAATATTTTTTATCCTTATTATCATCACTCAAAAAGGTGATATAATTGGCTTCGGAAGAAAATAAATTGTGAAATTTTTTGATGGAAATAATAACCGAAATGACCCAAGAATTGGGAGCTATTTCTAAATTTAACGGTAATTCTTTTTGTGGATTATAAAGCAACAAAGATTTTTCTTCTTTTAAATCCAAAGCATAATTCCCTTGATTGAAGATAAACTTCGCTTTTCCTTTTAATCCAAAGTGAAATTGGATCAATCCACTTTTAACTTCACGCTGGGTGTAAAACACTTCGTCACTATCGTTTTCGAAACGAAGTAGAGTAAAATCTTCTTCAATTGTTATAACATCTTCGGAACTCATTACGACATTTTTTTAAGAAATAGAATAATTATCAATTTTTTAACCACAAAAACAGATTGAGATTGTTTTTTAAAAAGCTTGATTTCATTACAAAAATAGTGTTTTTTACAAGAAAAATTATCACTAGAGTCTACTTAAAATAAGTTGAAAACCAGCTCATTAGAATCAAGTTTGTTGATATGACTGCAAACTTAATTCATAAGTAATTCATTTACAGCTATTTTATCAAATAATGATGCGGTTAAAATTTATAGAATTTCATAAATTAGCGATTAATTTTTAATTCACTCAAGCTATCACGAGAGAATAATTTTCGAAAAAGCAGATGTGAAGTTGCTCGAGTACTATTCTATTTCAGGATGGGTCATAAAACTAAAAAAAGCCCAATAACATAAATGTATTTGGACTTTTTAACAAAAAAACAAATCAAAATTTAGAAGATGATTTTCTATTCTTTTGTAAGTTTAGTTTTGAACTACTTGTGTTCTTAATGACTCTAGAACTTTAACTACATCATTAATTATAGCTGGATCAGTTACTCCGTTTTTCCCTGCAGCAGCACCAACGTAGCCTATGAATTTGTCAAAGTTTGCATTTGTTGCTTTTGCTCCCATTCTTGGATTTAAAGCTGGATTATGAGCATCACTCATACTATCTCCGGAATAGGTATTTGTTGTTGCGCCTCCAGTATTGGCTGAAAAGAAATCGGTTATATTTTTACTCAATACCGCAACGTTAGTGGTATTTCCAGCTGAAACTTCACTAACCAATGGGGCAAAATGAGCTGAAAAATTTCCGGGATTATTTGCAACGATATCTTTGACGATTAACGTAATTGTAGTATCAACTACTGAACGATAGCTCAATCGTCCTTTTTCAATCATTTGATTCGGATTTCTAGGATCAATGACTTTTGCGGTTCCTCCAAGCCTAGTGTAAAGAGAGGGAGTTGCTGGCGTTGGATTGTTGTTGTCCTTACTACAAGAAATTAAAGTTGTTGATCCGATTACTAGTGCACAAAGTGCAAATTTTGAAATGTTTTTCATGGCAATTGTATTTAAAGATTAATTAAAAATTTGTTTAACGGTTTTTGAAAATTTGTAACTCAAACTGCCCTTATTCATAACCGGGCAAACTTCATTTGAGGCGAGTGATTTTGAAATAATATATCGATCAGCTTTGTAATTCCCTTTTAGAATCAAAGCATTATATATTGTTTTTGAGTCGGCTATTCTGTTATCGTGAAAATAGACCAGAATGCCTTTTTTTAAATTGTAACTGTCACTAATAAATCCAGGAATAGATTTTAGATCTCTATGTATCTCTTTCATTTTAAGAGTGTCCAGAGGTTCTTTAAAATCAATTCTACTAATTTGCATCGTCGAATTATCGTAAACTACCGGTTTTGCTGTGGCGATATGATATACTAAAACCACAAAGAACAATAATGCAACGCTAAAAATTGTAATGGCTGTAATTTTTACTTTACTTTTCATAATCCTAAATTTTATTTGTTTCATCCATATACGGCGATTAATTATAATTGGTTTTATTTTTTATAAATTTTTTACAAATAATTGGTTATTAATGATTTAAATAACAATAATTTTTTACAAGTAAATAATGTTGTAGTTTTAATAAATAAATTTTGAATTTCTTTTACTGAAATTCTAAAAAAAATAAATGCAATCAAATTAAATTTTCATTCTAAAAAGATTTAATAAAAAAAGTACTTTTATTAAATCCAATTCATAAAACACCTCGTATATATCAATAACAAAAAAACAAAGCAATGACACAAGAAGAATTAATTCCCTTAATCCTTAAAAAGGATGAGAGAGCATTTACAATTATGTATGATATGTATTCGAAAAGTCTTTTTTCAGTGATTTCAAATCTTATAAAAGATACAGAAGATGCCGAAGATGTACTTCAAGAGGTATTCATTAAAATTTGGAAAAACATAGACAGTTATAACCAAAACAAGGGACGGTTTTATACTTGGATTTTAAATATTTCTCGAAATTCAGCTATTGACAAACTTCGCTCAAAGGGACATAATAACAGCTTGAAGAATTTATCTTCGGATAATTTCACCCATCTCTTAGACGACAGTAATAAGTTGATTAATAGGATTGACACGATTGGAATTCAAGAGTTTGTTAACAAACTAAAACCGAAGTGTATCCAAATAATTGATTTGTTATTTTTTAAAGGTTATACACAACTAGAAGCATCCGAAGAATTAGAAATTCCGTTAGGAACGGTAAAAACACAAAATAGAAATTGTATTAATGATTTACGAAAATATTTAAAAGTATAATGGATATAAAAGATATTATAAATTCAGGAGATTTAGAGCTGTATGTATATGGTTTACTAAATGAAATCGATACTAAAAAAATCGCAGAATTAGCAGCTACCAATAATGAAATTGAAAACGAAATTCTGTCAATAGAAAAAAGTATTCTCAATCTATCAAGTAGTTTTTCGCCGGCGATTCCATCAACTGTTTTCGAAAAAACAAAAACGAGATTAGCTATAGGACAAGGTAAAGTTATTTCTTTAGCACCAAGATCGAATCGATTACAATATTTAGGTTGGGCCGCAAGTTTTATTCTTTTATTAGGTATTGGATATCAATACTATAAAATTAACGAGGGTTCTTTAAAATTAAATACGGTTGAAATAGAGAAACTAAAACTTCAAAAATCAATAGTTGATCTTGAATCAAAAAGCAAAGAAACCGAAAGTGCTTTAACAGTTATTAGAGATTCAAAAAATATCGTAGTTACTCTTGCAGGACAAACTATAGCTCCAAATGCTTTCGCTAAAGTATATTGGAATAAAGAAAAACAAACCGTTTATGTAGATGCTTCTGGTTTGCCAGAACCGCCGAAAGGAATGGTTTATCAAACTTGGGCTTTAAAACTAAATCCATTAACACCAACGAGTATTGGTTTACTTGAAAATTTAAAAACGAAAAACAGCACTAAAATCTTTGAACTAGCTAACACATCTGAAGCAGAAGCCTTTGGGATTACACTTGAGCCGTCCGGAGGAAGTAAAACACCAACATTAGAAAAACTATATGCTTTAGGAAAAGTATAATTATTGCAAAATTGTTGAATGTAATAGGATTTTGTTACAGTCGTTCTCAAAACGAAGTAGGGTAAAATCTTCTTCAATTGTTATAACATCTTCAGAACTCATTGCGATATTTTTTTTGACAAATATGATAATTATCAGTTTTTTATCCACAAAATTCTAATAATTTTGTCTTTCAAAAGCCTGATTTCCTCACAAAAACAGTCTTTTTTAGAGTAAAAATAATATTTATTAACAATAAATCATGCAGCGTTACAAAAAGTACTTTTAGCGTTACTTTAATCGAAACCTTAGTCATAAATTTGTCAAGCATCTTAGAAAAAGTGTAAACATGGAAAATCTAAACTTATCAAAACATAAAACTTTCTACTCTATTGGGTTAAGCTATAAGAAAGCTGATGCCGAAGTAAGAGGAAAATTTAGTTTAGATGCAAAATCAAAAACTAACGCATTGCTTCAAGCAAAAGAAAGTGGTCTAGATAGTTTAATCATTACTTCTACTTGCAATCGAACCGAAGTTTACGGTTATGCAGAACATCCTTTTCAGTTAATTCAACTAATTTGCGAGAACAGTAATGGTACCGTTGAAGAATTTCAGAAAGTAGGATTTGTATATAAAAATCAAGAAGCTATCAACCATCTGTTTCGCGTAGGAACAGGTTTAGACAGTCAAATTCTTGGTGATTTCGAAATTATTGGACAAATAAAAACCAGTTTCGAAGAATCTAGAGGATTAGGTTTAATCAATGCTTTTTTGGATCGATTAATCAATATGGTAATCCAAACCAGCAAAAGAATTAAAAACGAAACCGAAATTAGCTCTGGCGCAACTTCTGTTTCTTTTGCAGCCGTTCAATATATAATCAAGAATATTGAAAACATTGGTAACAAAAACATTTTGCTTTTTGGTACTGGAGAAATCGGTCGAAATACGTGCGAAAATTTAGTGAAACATACTAAAAATGAGCAAATTACTTTAATAAATAGAACTAAAAGTACTGCCGAAATTTTGGCAGGAAAATTGAATTTAGTTGTAAAAGATTATTCAGATTTGCATCTTGAATTGCAAAAAGCAGACGTTTTAGTTGTGGCAACCGGAGCGCAAAACCCAACCATTGACAAAGCAATTCTGAATCTAAAAAAACCACTTTTGATTTTAGATTTATCTGTTCCAAAAAATGTTCACCTAAATGTTCAAGATTTAAAAGAAGTAACTTTAATTCACATGGATCATTTATCACAAATGACCGATGATACTTTGGAAAGAAGAAAACAACATATTCCTGCGGCCGAAGCGATTATCGAAGACATGAAATTAGAACTTAATATCTGGATGAATGGACGAAAATTTGCTCCAACAATCCACGCATTGAAAGCAAAATTGAATGATATTGTGGCTGGCGAATTGACTTTTCAACGAAAAAAATTAGCTGATTTCGACGAAGAGCAAGCCGAATTAATTAGCTCAAGAATTATTCAAAAAATCACCAATCATTTTGCCAATCACCTAAAAGACGAAAACACGTCGGTTGATGAAAGCATTGATTTTATTGAAAAAATATTTCAAATTGGTTTTTCAACTCCAGTAAAGGAAACTTCAAAAGCCGAAGAAAAATACAAAATTACCTTGTCGTAAACAGTAACAAATACTTAATGACCCTTAATTTCTTAATGGTTCAAAAACAAACAAAGAATGGTTCAAAAAGTGATTAGAATAGGAACTCGTGACAGCGAATTAGCCCTTTGGCAAGCCCACACAGTTCAAAAAAAATTAAACGATTTAGGCTATAAAACCGAAATTATTGCCGTAAAATCCCAAGGCGACATCCTACTCGACAAACCACTTTACGAACTCGGAATCACAGGAATTTTTACAAAAACACTCGATATCGCCATGATAAACGGGCAAGTTGACATTGCTGTACATTCGATGAAAGACGTGCCAACGGCTTTGCCTATTGGGATTATTCAAGCTGCGGTTCTCGAAAGAGCCAATACTTTGGATATTTTAGTTCATAAAGGAAACCTCGATTTTCTTGAAGGAAACGGAACCATCGCCACCGGAAGTTTGCGTCGTCAAGCGCAATGGTTGCATAAATATCCCAATCATAATGTAGTCGATTTACGCGGAAACGTGAATACTCGAATGCAAAAATTGAATGAAAGCGATTGGAGCGGAGCTGTTTTTGCTGCTGCCGGACTCGAACGCATCAACTTAAAACCCACGGATTTTATTGATTTAGATTGGATGATTCCTGCTCCTGCACAAGGCGCAATGGTAATTGTTGCAATGCAAAACGATGATTTCTGTAAAGAGGCTGTTGCCAAATTAAATCACAAGGAAACTGAAATTTGTACCCAAATCGAAAGACAATTTCTAAAAACGCTCGAAGGAGGGTGTACGGCTCCAATTGGCGCTTTGGCAAAAATAAACAACAACGAAATTCATTTTGTTGGAAATTTATTCTCCATCGACGGAAAAGAAAAACTGGAAATAGAAAAAACAATTTCATTAGATAATTGGACTGATTTTGGAAAAGATTGTGCCAACGAAATTTTGGAAAAAGGTGGAGCTGCTTTAATGAAAACCATTAAGGAGAGTTTGAAGAAATAACTACTCATAACTAAAAGTGGATTTCGATAATTTTATTTGAGCTGTTTCAATTTGGTTAAAAATTTAAAAACAAACGTTGTAAATGGGGAATGACTTTTTTAAACCTTTAATGGTAAATTTAACGGGCAAAATAGGATGTCATTATGATGTTGATAGTGTTTTACCAGCACATAATTTGGTTATAAAACCTTTATTAGAAAAAAGTAGTTTTTCATATGTTTATGGCTTAAAAAAAGATGATGAATTAGTTAAACTTAATTTAGATATATTAATAAACGAAAAAGGAAAATATAAAATTGACATTTCAAAAGAATGTATAATTGGTCACGAAAAACTCTGGAATGCAACACGTTGGAACAGAGGTTCAATAATAATTGTGATTGAGAAAGATAAAATAAATTTTTCCGAAATTTTTAAAAACACATTCTATTTAGGGCTATTATACACACCAAATTCTGGAAATACAATTTCAGCAATAAAGAAATGTAAAGAAGAAGCTGAAAAAGATAATATTGTAATCTGTTTTTCTGCATCTAACGGAATTGAATGGATGCAAATTTATGCAAAAGACAATACTTTTGAAGAAATTTTAAAAAATGCAAGAAGTAATTGCAAAAGAATAAATTAAGACTTGCCAATTCGCACATAGCTAACGAAAGATAGCGAAAGAAACAAAAACATGAACAACCAAATCAGCATTCTATCCACAAAAACACTTTTGAGCAATCAAAAGCAAGCTTTATTGAATGCCGGTTTTTCAGTAAACGAAGCAAATTTCATTAAAATCGAAAACTCTGATTTTGATTTAAAAGGAATTAACGACAATTTGATTTTTACTAGTCAAAATGCGGCTCAAAGTGTTTTACTTCATCCAAATTGTTCCGTATTAAAAACAAAAAAGGTGTTTTGTGTTGGTATAAAAACTAAATCCTTATTAGAAGAAAACGGTTTTAACGTTGATGTTTACGTTGATTATGCTTCAGATTTGGCAGAAATCATTACCTTGATTTATTCCAATGAAAGTTATACTTTTTTTAGTGGAAATTTGAGGAAAGAAACTTTGCCAAAAGCCTTGAAAGCTGCCAATGTCAAATACAATGAAATTCAGGTGTATGAAACTACTTTGGCACCACAAAAAATAAAAACCGCAGTCGATGGAATTCTGTTTTTTAGTCCGTCAGCTGTTGAAAGTTTTTTGAAGGATAACAAAATAAAAAACGAAATTTGCTTTTGCATTGGCAACACAACCGCCGAAGCTTTAGAAAAAACAACAAAAAATATAATAGTCGCAGATCAGCCTTCGGTTGAAGATGTGATTGAGGATGTAATAGAAGAATTAGCCCCCTAACCCCCGAAGGGGGAATTTAGGAAGGTACATAATAATAATTAACTTATTTAAAAATATTAGAAATTAAGAGGAATGAAAAACAACGATATACAAATTCCCCCTTCGGGGGTTAGGGGGCTTAAGAACGACCTATTTTTAAAAGCATTAAGAGGAGAAACCGTTGAACGTCCACCAGTTTGGATGATGCGTCAAGCCGGAAGATTTTTACCTGAATTCCGTGCCATGCGTGATAAATATGATTTTTTCACCCGTTGTGAAACCCCAGAATTAGCTGCCGAAATCACTGTGATGCCTATTCGTAGCATCGGTCCAGACGTAGCCATTTTATTCTCGGATATTTTGGTTGTGCCAAGAGCGATGGGAATTCACGTGGAATTAAAGGATAATTTGGGACCCATTATTCCAAATCCAATTCGTACCATGGAACAAGTAAACCAAGTTTATGTTCCGGATGTAAATGAAACTTTGGGTTATGTTTTTGATGCCATCAAATTGACCAAAGAAATGCTGAACGATGAGGTGCCATTAATTGGTTTCGCAGGTTCACCTTGGACCATATTCTGTTATGCTGTGGAAGGAAAAGGGTCGAAAAGTTTTGACACTGCCAAAGGATTTTGTTTTTCCAACCCAATTGCAGCGCATACTTTATTACAAAAAATCACCGATACCACTATTTTATATTTAAAAGAAAAAGTAAAAGCAGGTTGCGATGCCATTCAGATTTTCGACTCTTGGGGAGGAATGCTTTCACCTGTTGATTATCAGGAATTCTCTTGGAAATACATCAACCAAATCGTAGAAGCTTTGGCAGACGAAAC
>CANBWX010000082.1 GCA_947373225.1 Flavobacteriaceae bacterium
GATTTTATAAATATCATTGTTGTATTTAATGCACAATCCGTTTTTAATATCTGATGTTGATGCCATTTTAATGTTGATTTGTTGATTTGATTATTTGTAGATTCTAATAAACGATTAAACAAATAACCGATTAAACTTTTTTAAATTAATAATTTCCAGAATATCCTTTCATAACTCCTCGTGAAGAGTTTCTAATAAAATCTAATATCTCGTCGCGTTCAGGAGTTGCTTCCATCTCGCCTTCGATAATTCCTATTGCTTGCGTAGTATTATAATTTTTTTGATATAATATTCTATAAATATCCTGAATTTCCTTGATTTTTTCGGTAGTAAAACCTCTTCTTCGTAATCCTACTGAATTAATTCCTACGTAAGATAATGGTTCTTTTGCCGCTTTTGTAAATGGCGGAACATCTTTCCGAACCAAAGAACCACCCGAAATCATGGCATGATCCCCAATATGAATAAATTGATGAACTGCTGCCAGACCTCCAATTATTGCAAATTTACCAACTATAACGTGACCTGCAAGTGCAACTCCGTTTACAATAATGGCATTATCACCAATGTGACAATCATGAGCAATATGTGCTGTTGCCATAACCAAACAATTGTTTCCAAGCGTGGTTTGACCAGAAGCAATTGTTCCTCTATTAATAGTTACACATTCTCTAATGGTACAATTGTCTCCAATTATTGCCAAAGAATCTTCACCTCCAAATTTTAAATCTTGTGGAATAGCAGAAATTACAGCTCCTGGAAAAATATTGCAATTTTTCCCAATTCTTGCGCCTTCCATTATGGTTACATTTGAACCGATCCAGGTTCCGTCACCTATAACAACATTATTATGAATAGTTGTAAATGGTTCAATAACTACATTTTTAGCAATTTTTGCACCCGGATGAACATAGGCTAATGGTTGATTCATATATTTTGTTTAATCGTTAAATTATTTAATCGATTAACCGAATAAACGATTAATCGATTAAACAAAAAAATTATTTTTTAGCTATTTGTGCCATTAATTCTGCTTCGGCAACAAGTCTTCCGTTGGCATAAGCATTGGCTTGCATGTGACAAATTCCTCTTCTTATAGGAGTAATTAATTCACATTTAAATGTTAATGTATCTCCTGGTATTACTTTATATTTGAATTTGACATTGTCAATTTTCATAAAATAAGTTAAATAATTCTCAGGATCTGGAACGGTACTTAAAACTAATATCCCTCCTGTTTGTGCCATTGCTTCAACAATTATTACACCCGGCATAACTGGAGCTCCTGGAAAATGTCCTACAAAAAAACTTTCGTTCATTGTAACATTTTTCATCCCTACGATATGACTATCTGACATTTCTAATATTCTGTCGATGAATAAAAACGGAGGTCTATGAGGAAGAACCGACATGATTTTATGAATATCCATCAAAGGCTCTAGATTCAAATCATAAACCGGAATGTGATTTCTTTGCTCAATTTTTATCATTTTAGCCATTTTCTTTGCAAACTGTGTGTTTACAAAATGACCTGGCTTATTGGCAATAATTTTACCTTGAATTCTTGTTCCTATTAGCGACAAATCACCAATAACATCAAGCAATTTATGTCTTGCGGCTTCGTTTGGATAATGCAAAGTTAAATTATCTAAGATTCCATTTGGTTTAACCGTAATTTCATCTTTTCCAAAAGCAACTTTTAGATTATTCATTGTTTTTTCGGAAATTTCCTTGTCAACATAAACAATCGCATTATTCAAATCGCCACCTTTTATCAAACCATCTTCTAAAAGTGATTCAAGTTCATGTAAAAAACTAAAAGTTCTAGAATCAGCAATTTCCGACTTAAAGTCAGAGATATTTTTCATGGTAGCATTTTGAGTGCCAAGTACTTTTGTTCCAAAATCGACCATTGCAGTAACTTGATAATCATCGCTAGGCATCACTAATATTTCGCTGCCAGTTTCTTCGTCAGTAAAAGAGATTACTTCTTTTACCACATATACTTTTCTTTTTGCTTCTTGCTCTTCAACTCCAACTTTTTCGATAGCTTCTACAAAATATTTCGAAGATCCATCCATAATTGGAAGTTCGGAAGCATTTAATTCAATGATAACATTGTCTAAATCACAACCCACCAAAGCAGCCAAAACGTGTTCTGGTGTTTGAATTTTGACACCTAATTTTTCTAAATTGGTTCCTCTTTGCGTATTTACAACGTAATTTGCATCAGCTTCAATAACTGGATGTCCTTCTAGATCTTTTCGAACAAAAGTGAATCCGTTATTTATTGGCGCAGGTTTAAAAGTTATTTTTACCTCTTTTCCTGTGTGTAATCCAACTCCTGTAAGTGAAATTTCCGTTTTGATGGTCTTCTGTTTAACCATTTTTTCCATTTTTTTGGTTTAAAATTTGTCGTTTTAATTCTTCTATTTCTGTAACAATTTTTGGTAAATTCTTGAAGTGAATGTATGATTTGCTAAAATCATTGTATCCAAATGTTGGACTTCCCTGCAAGACTTCATTATTTTTAATATTTCTTCCTACGCCTGATTGCGCTTGAATTCGAACATTATTTCCTATTGTCAAATGTCCAGCGATTCCTACTTGACCACCAATCATTCCGTTTTTGCCGATTTTTGTAGAACCAGCAATTCCTGTTTGAGCCGCGATTACGGTGTTTTCACCAATCTCAACATTATGACCAATCTGAATTTGATTATCCAGCTTCACTCCTTTTCGAATAATAGTAGAACCCATTGTGGCTTTATCTATAGTGGTATTTGCTCCAATATCTACATTATCTTCAATAATAACATTTCCTATTTGAGGAATTTTCGAAAAAGTTCCGTCTGGATTTGGTGCAAAACCAAAACCATCAGCGCCTATAATTGCTCCTGAATAAATAACACAATTGTTGCCTATTATGGTTTCTGAATGTACTTTGGCACCTGCAAAAATAGTAACATTATTGCCAAGTACAACATTTTCGCCAATGAAACAATTAGGATAAATTTTTACATTATCACCCAAAACTACATTATCCGAAATATAACTGAAGCTTCCTAAATATAAATTTTCTCCATATTTAGACTTTTCCGAAATAAAAGAGGGTTGTTCTATTCCTGATTTATTCACTTTTGCTTGATCGTAAAATTCTAGTAATTTAGAAAAAGATAAGTAAGCATCCTCCACTTTTATTAGCGTGGTGGCTAATTCGCCATCAGGAACGAATGTATTGTTGACAATAGTTATCGTTGCCTGCGTGGTATAAATATAATTCAGGTATTTAGGATTGGCCAAAAAAGTAAGTGATCCCTCGGAACCTTCTTCAATTTTAGACAATTTATAGACTTCGGCATTAGGATTCCCAACGACTTCGCCTTCTAAAATTCCCGCTATTTGTTCTGCTGTAAATTTCATTCCCGCAAAAATATAAAAAATAGATTTTAAATGTTCATTTTATACAAGTTGTTTTGGGAAACATATGTAATATTTGGTAACCAATTTCGACAATGACTTCAAATTCAATTGGTCAGAAGCTTCAACAACATCTTCAACTGTTCGGTCTTTTTTCAAAATACGTATCGGTTCGGCTTCTTTACTGTAAGCTTGGTTTTTTATCTTTCCTTTAAAAATAAAATAATCGGTTTCGGCTAATGAAATATTGTTTTCTAAAGCAAAACGCTCTTTTAAACGATGCAATTCCTCGGTCAAAACTTTTTCACTGCTTAATTTTATCTTTAATAAATCCCGGTTGATAATCATTTTGCTCAACGAAGATAATATAAAATCATCTTGTTTTTGCCAAGATTTTAAAGCACTAATAATATCAAAATCATCTAATTGTGAAAATAAATCCAAGGTTTTACTGTCGAAAACATCGAGTGTGATTTTGTTTTGCATAAAGAACATCAACGGATCGCTGCACGGCAAAATAGTTCCTTTTAGCGTCAATTCTTTGGCACGTTTTAGGACTTTCGTCAAAATTAACTCGGCTACTAAACTCGTTTTGTGTAAATACGCTTGCCAATACATTAATCGTCTCGACATCAAGAACTTCTCGACCGAATAAATCCCTTTTTCTTCAATGACCAAAACATCATCGACGACATTCATCATTTGAATTAGTCGTTCCGAATTGACATTTCCTTCTGCCACACCCGAATAAAAACTATCGCGTTTCAAGTAATCCATTCGATCCATATCAAGCTGACTTGAAATCAATTGCAGCATGAATTTTCGATGATAATCGCCTTCGAAAACCTGAATTGCTAAACTCAATTGTCCGCCAAATTCAGCATTTAATTGGTTCATAAACAACAACGAAATCGATTCGTGATGCACATCTTCAACAATGCTTTTTTCCATAGCATGCGAAAAGGGTCCGTGACCGATGTCGTGTAATAAAATAGCAATGTATAAGGCATTTTCTTCTTCCTGTGAAATGGCAACTCCTTTAAAACGGAGTGTTTCTACCGATTTTTGCATTAAGTGCATGCAACCCAAAGCGTGATGAAAACGAGTGTGATTGGCTCCCGGATAGACCAAATACGATAATCCCATTTGAGAAATTCGTCGCAATCGTTGAAAATAAGGATGCTGAATTAAATCGTAAATTAAGGCATTCGGGATAGTAATAAACCCATAAATGGGATCATTGAATATTTTTAGTTTATTGATTTCGCTCACTATGTGGTTCTATATTGGTGAACAAATATAAGGAAAATAGGATTTATAATTAGCCTAACAATTCGTTAAAAAAAAGCCATAAAAAAAGGAGCATTTTTAGTGCTCCCTTATCTTTTTATAATCTTCTAATCCAAATATTTCGGAATTGAACTTTGCTGTCATGATCTTGTAAAGAAATTACGTCTTCGCCGTGAGAAGATGGATAATTATGTAGCCCAATATAAAGCGTTAATCCGTTGATTGTAGCATTATTTTGAACTACAACTCCATTATGAAGCACTGTAATTCTTGCAGGATAATCTATTAATCCGTTTGCTTTAAATCTTGGCGCTGTGTAAATTACGTCATACGTATTCCATTCTAATGGGCTTTTCATGGCGTTTACTAATGGTGGTTGATCTTTATAAATACTTCCTGCTTGACCATTGGCATAAGTTCTGTTTTTATAAGAATCTAAAACTTGAAGTTCGTAACGGTTCTGAAAAAATACACCGCTATTTCCTCTTGCTTGACCACCGTCTAAAACCACATCTGGCGCGCTCCACTCAATATGTAATTGACAATCGCCAAACTTCATTTTGGTTTGAATCGCTCCAGAACCTTGAACAACTTCCATGTAATCATTGTTTACAATTTTCCAAGGAGAAGGTTTTGAAGCGTCTTTTTGGCTTTCCCATTGATCCATATTTTTACCGTCGAATAAAATAATGGCATCCGATGGTGCGTCACCTAATTTTACAGCTGGAGTAATTACTTTTACTTCTGGCTCCCAAATTTCGGTCATTTCTGGTTTCATAAGCATAGGAGAAACTTCGGGTGGTGTATTTACAAAAGCATGCTGTGCAAATGAAATTGAAGCTGAACTAATGGTTAAAATTAAAAAACAACTTTTGATAATTCTTGATTTCATATTTAATAATTGGTTGATTTGTTAAAGTATAAATATATAATAAAAATGTTTCGATTGTAATTTTTGAGAAAAAAAATAAAAATTTAGGTTTTTAGAAAAACACAGCATAAAAAAGAGGATGTAAAATCCTCTTGAAATTCCTAATCTAATAGAGCGTAGTCAGTTCAATAAAAGAGAATAAAATTGTTTTTCTTTTCAGAAAAAGTTAGTTTCTCATTTTCTTGTGTTTCAAGATTATTTTATAGTGGATAGTATGCCATTAGAAATTTGCAAATTCTCAAGACACAACAGAATTAAAATTGGTAAAACGAATTTGAAACTGAACTCAACGGGTTAATATCATTATTTTTCATAAAATATAGAGGTAAATTATTCATAATCAACAAAATAACTTTTATTTTAGAGTACTGCAAGACTAAAAATAGAACACTAATATACACGAAGATTTCACGAAGATTCACAAAATAAATATATCTAAAAATTTTTGTATGTCTTTGCATTTTTCTCTTTGTGAATCTCAGTGAAATAACATTATGTTTCTCCTTGAAATAATCTTATTTTTGTATCGAAAAGAATTCCAGAATTAAATGATATCCATTACAGAAAAAACACTTCAAGATTTACAATTTCCGACCGTTCTCGAAACCATTTCGGCGATTTGCAATACCGATATTGGTAAGCAAAAAGCATTGGAAATCACACCTTTTAAAGAGAAAGAAACCTTGATGAAAGCTTTGATGCAAACGACCGAATATGTTTCTTCTTTCCAAAATAATAATGCCATTCCCAACCACGGATTTGATGCAATAACTTATGAAATTAAGTTTTTAGCAATAGAAGATAGCTATCTTGAAGTGGGAAGTTTTAGAAAAATTGCTACTATTTCTGAAACGACAAATTTCTTACTGAATTATTTAAAGAAATTTGATGATTATTATCCAAATTTAAACTCAAAAGCTTCTGAAGTACAAATTACCAAGGAAATTTGTAGCCTTGTAGATGTTGTGGTCGATAAATATGGCGAGATAAAAGACAATGCTTCTCCCGAATTATCGAATATTCGTCGGGAAATGAATCTCGTTCGAGGCAAAGTAAATCAAAGTTTTGGCGTGGCTTTAACACAATATAATTCCCTTGGTTATTTAGACGATATTAAAGAAAGTTTTGTTCAAAATCGTAGAGTTTTGGCGGTTTTAGCCATGTATCGTCGAAAGGTAAAAGGTTCGATTCTTGGTAGCTCAAAAACAGGAAGTATCGCTTACATCGAACCCGAAACCACCTTGAAATATTCACGCGAATTGAGCAATTTAGAATACGAGGAAAAAGAAGAAATCACTCGAATTCTAAAGCAATTATCCAATCAAATTCGTCCTTTTTTGCCGTTGCTTATTCAATACCAAGATTTCTTGAGCGATATTGATGTCATTGCCGCCAAGGCAAAATATGCCAACAGAATCAATGGAATTTTGCCTACAATTACAGAGAATCGAAGATTGTATTTCCGAGATGCTTATCATCCAATTTTGTATTTGAATAACAAACAGAAAAACGAAATTACATATCCTCAAACTATTGAGTTAGGACAAGAAAACCGAATCATTGTAATTTCTGGACCTAATGCTGGTGGAAAAACCATTTCGCTAAAAACCGTCGGATTGCTCCAATTAATGCTTCAATCCGGAATGCTAATTCCTGTGCATGAACGCAGCGAAACGTTTTTATTCGACAGAATACTTACAGATATTGGAGACAATCAATCTATTGAGAATCATTTAAGTACATACAGTTACCGATTAAAGAACATGAACTACTTCTTGAAGAAGTGCAACAAGAAAACCATGTTCCTGATCGATGAGTTTGGTACAGGTTCGGATCCTGAATTAGGAGGTGCTTTGGCAGAAATTTTCTTAGAAGAATTCTATCATCGGGAAGCTTTTGGAATCATAACAACGCATTATTCGAACCTAAAAATTCTGGCGAATGAATTACCTTTTGCTATAAATGCCAATATGTTATTCGACGAAAAAACTTTAGAACCCATGTACAAATTGGTTTTGGGTCAAGCCGGAAGTTCTTTTACTTTTGAAGTTGCCCTGAAAAACGGAATCCCATTTAGTTTAATCAATCGGGCGAAAAAGAAAATCGAAGTCGGAAAAGTGCGTTTTGATAAAACCATTGCCACGCTTCAAAAAGAGCGTTCCAAGATGGAAAAAACCTCGCAAACACTCAAACAAGAAGAAACAAAAGCACGTGAGGAAGGTAGAAAAATGGAAACTATCAACGTGAAAATCAAACAAAAACTTGAAAGTTATCAGGAATTATATGATAGCAATCAGAAAACGATTTACATTGGACAAAAAATAGAAGATATTGCCGAGAAATATTTCAATAATAAAAACAAAAAAGATCTGATTGGCGAGTTTTTGAAAATCATCGAAATTGAAAATTCAAAACGTAAAAAAGCTACACCAAAAGAAGCTAAGGCAATTGTCGAAAAGAAAAAAGAAGTCATTAAAGAAATAGAAGTAAAGGTTGAGGAAATTAGAATCGAGAAAAAAGAAAAGAAACTAAAACCAGTTATCGAAAAGCCAAAACATATTTTGAAATTAGGCGATAGAGTTCGAATGATTGACGGAAAAGCTGTGGGAAGTATTGATAACATTGAAAAAAATAAAGCAACCGTAAATTACGGAATGTTTACTTCGAAAGTGAGTTTAGACGAATTAGAACTAGTTGAAGCAGCCAAAAAATAGTATTAACATTATAAAAAAATAATTAATTTCTTATGAAAAATCTAAAACAATTTTTATTATTTCTTATTCTCGTGAATTCCTGTGTAACCTTTGGTCAGGATAAAAATCTGACTGAAGAAACACAAAAAGCTGCTAGTAAAAAATTATATCATGATCTAAATGAAAATGAAAAAAATCCATTGGTTGTAATCAACGGTTTTAGTTTTGAAAGTTCCATGGCATTTCTAAATCTCATTAATCCAAATGAAATTGAAAAAATTGATGTGCTAAAAGATGCTTCAGCAACTGCTGCGTATGGAGATAAAGGAAAAAATGGCGTATTAATTATTACTTTAAAAGATAAAGAAATCAATAGCCAAAGAAAGTTAAATAAACTGTATTCTTTGGAAAATAATGACAATGAAAGTAAAAAAGAAATTATTATTTCAGGGATAATTACAAATACTGAAAACAAACCAATTTCTAAAGTTGTAATTTCTGATTTGAATGCAAAAGAATCTTATAAATCCGATTCTAAAGGATCTTATACTTTTAAAGCGCATAGAAATGATGTTTTGGTTTATTTTTTAGAAGGATTTGAATCTAAAAAAATGGTTGTCAAAAAAGAGCCAGAAATCAATATTGTTTTAAAAAAATTATCAAATTCGGATACAGAACCTGAAATTAAGATTAAAAAATAAATCTATAATCAGAAAATTACAATGCTAAATCTCCAAAAAAACAAAAAAATAATCCTATTTGACGGCGTTTGTAATTTATGTGAATCAGCGGTACAATTTGTAATTCAACATGATAAAAAAGATGTATTTCGGTTTGTTGCTTTACAATCCGAATTAGGAAAACAAATCCTCAAACACATTGGAATCAACCCATTAAAAATTGATAGTATTATTCTCTATCAGCCCGGAATTGCCTATTATTATAAGTCTTCCGCAGCATTAGAAATTTCAAAAAGTTTAGGTGGATTTTTCCATTTTGGAACTATTTTTAAAATTATCCCTACCGGAATTAGAAATCATCTTTATGATTATATTGCCAAAAATCGCTATAAATGGTATGGTAAAAAAGAACAGTGTATGATTCCGACAGAAGCGTTGAAGATGAGATTTTTAGAATAAAACAGCATCATGATAAATATCATGTGCCATGTTTGATAGTAGCCTTAAATTTGGTTAATCTTAAATTTCATTATAGGAAATTTGTAATCATAGCGGAAGAAAGCGGTTCTTTTTTAATAATTTTTGTTTTGGTTAGTAATGATTGATTTAATCGTAGCTGTTTTTCTTTAAGAATTAATTCCGATAACGGATATAAGATAAAAAAAGTGGATATCTATAAATAGATATCCACTTTTTGTTTTAAAGCTACTATAATTATTATCGAATTAACTTTCTGTATTTCAATCGTTTTGGAGTTAAATCACCACCCAAACGTTTCTTTTTATTTTCTTCATAATCAGAGAATCCACCTTCAAAATAATACACTTCAGAATCTCCTTCGAAAGCTAGAATATGCGTACAAATCCTATCTAAAAACCATCTGTCGTGTGAAATTACAACAGCACAACCTGCAAAATTCTCTAAACCTTCTTCGAGTGCACGAAGCGTATTGATGTCCAAATCATTCGTTGGCTCATCTAGCAAAAGTACATTTCCTTCTTCTTTCAAAGTCATTGCAAGGTGCAAACGGTTTCGTTCTCCACCAGAAAGCATAGAAACTTTCTTGTTTTGTTCGCCTCCACCAAAGTTAAAACGAGATAAATAAGCACGAGAATTTACTTGTTTTCCGCCCATCATGATTAATTCCTGACCATCGGCAAAGTTTTCCCAAATAGATTTATCCGGATTAATATTCGAATGCGCTTGATCTACATAAGCGATTTTTACGGTATCACCAACTGAAAACTCACCACTATCTGTTTTTTGTTCGCCCATTATCATTTTGAAAATAGTCGATTTACCCGCACCATTGGGTCCGATAATTCCAACAATTCCAGCTTGTGGCAAAGTAAAATTCAAATTGTCGTATAATAATTTTTCTCCAAAAGCTTTGGCTACATTTTTGGCTTCGATAACATTAGTTCCCAAACGTGGCCCATTCGGAATATAGATTTCCAAGTTTTCATCCAATTGTTTTTGGTCTTCATTCAAGAGTTTATCGTAGTTCTGTAAACGCGCTTTTTGTTTCGTTTGACGACCTTTCGCACCTTGGCGAACCCAGTCCAACTCACGCTCTAAGGTTTTTCTACGTTTCGAAGCTACTTTTTCTTCCAATGCCATTCGACTAGATTTTTGGTCTAACCATGACGAATAATTCCCTTTCCAAGGAATACCTTCTCCTCTATCTAACTCCAAAATCCAACCAGCAACATTATCCAAAAAGTATCTATCGTGCGTTACCGCAATTACAGTTCCTGCATATTGCGCCAAATGTTGCTCTAACCAAAGAACGCTTTCGGCATCCAAGTGATTCGTAGGTTCATCAAGAAGTAAAACGTCTGGTTGTTGCAATAACAAACGACATAAAGCCACACGACGGCGTTCCCCACCTGATAAATTCTTGATTGGAGTATCACCTTCTGGAGTGCGTAAAGCATCCATGGCTATTTCTAATTTTGTATCGATTTCCCAAGCTCCAAGCGCATCAATTTTGTCCTGCAAAGCAGCTTGACGATCCATTAACTTGTCCATTTTATCTGCATCTTCATAGTTTTCTGGAAGACCAAATAAATCGTTAATATCATTATATTCTTGAAGAACTGCCATTGTTTCGGCAACACCTTCACGAACAATTTCGATTACGGTTTTCGAATCATCCAAAATAGGTTCTTGCTCTAAATAACCCACGGTATAACCCGGTTGAAAAACTACATCTCCTTGATAATTTTTATCTACTCCAGCAATAATCTTCAAAAGGGAAGATTTTCCTGAACCGTTTAAACCAAGAATTCCAATTTTAGCTCCGTAAAAGAAACTTAAATAGATATTTTTAAGAACTGGTTTATCTGCTCCTGGATAGGTTTTACTCAATTTTTGCATTGAGAAAATTACTTTTTTATCGTCAGCCATTTTATTAATTTGTAATTTAAATAATTATTATAATCTTCCTTTTAATGAACTAAATACCCAAGCATTTGCTAAGAAACCAACGCCAACAGCGGCAAATCCCCAGCCCGAAACATCTCTGTAGCGAAAAGCGCCCAAACCTATTAATAGTATTCCCATAACCAACATTAATAATGTTGCCCATCCTAAAATAGAATTTTTATTCGTTGCCATAATTGTAAATTGTGTTTTTTGAAGCCGTAAATATCGTGAATTTCTATGGCTAATTAAAAATTTTATAAAGCATTTCTCTTAACAAATCGGATTGGGGTAAGGCATTTGCTCCAACTCCTTTACTTTTTACGTCAACATCTCTCAAAGCTGCCACAATTTGACTCACTTTTCGCATGGGATAATTCCGTAAAGCAACGTCATAATCTTTCAAGAAAAAAGGATTTACACCCAATACTGCCGCAACATTCTTGGGGTTTCTGTCTTTCAATCCGTGGTATTTTAATAATTGAACGAAAAAACTAAAAACCAAACTCGTAGTCATCACAATTGGATTATCTTTTGGATTTTGGGCAAAATTATCCGCGATTGTATAAGCTTTTAGTTGGTTGCGTTCTCCAATAGTTTTTCGCAATTCGAAAACATTAAAATCTTTGCTAAAGCCTATGTTTTCCTCAATATGCTTGGCTGTAATCAGGCTGCCTTTCGGCAAAATAATCTGCAATTTTTCTAATTCGTTATTGATTTTACTCAAATCCGTTCCTAAAAATTCGACCAACATAGCATTGGCTTTAGGTTCTATGGTGTAATTCTTTCCTGCTAAAACACGCTTAATCCAATCACCAACTTGGTTTTCATATAATTTTTTGCTTTCGAAAACAATGCCCACTTTGTCCATCATTTTGGTCATTTTCTTGCGCTTATCCAAAGTTTTGTATTTGTAACAAAAAACCAAAACCGTTGATAGCATTGGGTTTTCGACATAACTTTCGAGTTTGTCAATGGTTCGAGACAAATCCTGCGCTTCTTTTA
>CANBWX010000083.1 GCA_947373225.1 Flavobacteriaceae bacterium
GATAGAGTTTTGATTGATGCGCCTTGTAGCGGTTTAGGAGTGCTGAAAAGAAATCCGGATGCCAAATGGAAATTACAACCCGAATTCATCGATAATATTCGAAAAGTTCAAGCTGAAGTCTTAGAAAGTTATTCTAAAATTGTAAAACCTGGCGGAAAATTAGTTTATGCCACTTGCTCTATTTTACCTTCGGAAAATCAAGAACAAGTTCAAAAATTCTTGACTACCGAAATTGGTAAACAATTTAATTTCATAAAAGATCAAAAAATATTGGCTTCAGAATCTGGATTTGATGGATTTTATATGGCGTTGTTCGAACGTAAAGAAAGTTCAGAACAGAAAGAAAAAAGAGTTCAGAAAGAAATAGAATAAATTTTAGATTTCATAATTCATAAAAAAGTCCTCGAAATTCGAGGACTTTTTTATGTTTTATCGTTTTTTATGACTGCCTATTAGACGAAAAAAACACCTTTTTTTGATTTATAACTGAAAATAAAATCAAAAAAAAACAAATTTAAAGTTTGCTTAAAAAATCTCTGCTGTTATGAGTTCTAAATTATTGTTGACAGATTGGCTATTTTTTTTTAGCAATTTCTCTCACTTCGGGATTAACAAACTTCGAATCTATTTCGTCAGTTTTCTTTATATATTTTATTAAACTATCTTTTTGCATAAAATAAGCATACATATTTGCTAATCCTCCTAATGCTCTTCCGTTTCTTGGTTCAATTTTTATTGCTTTTTTAAGGTTTTCGATTCCTAAATTCAAGTATTTAATGTCCTTTGTAGTATAGAACATTTGACCATAACTTGTTGATATACATTCGTAAACTTTTACATTATTCGGGTCCATATCTATAGATTTCTGTAGGTATTTAACAGATTCTACAAATTCCTTTTTTTTACCTAATAAGTTACCAAATCCCCAATATATTTGTGGATTTGAATTGTCTAAAAGCCAAGCCTGATTAAATCGTTTCATAGAAGTATCATCTTCATTTTTGTAGAAGTATTCCCAACCTTTTGATACATAATATTCAGATGCTTTTTTTCTATTTTTGAATTGCTTTTCAGATTCTAAAATAAATTTTTTGTCGAATTCAATTTGTTGTTCACATTTCTTTACTTCTCCATACATCGGTAATAAATTTATTCCCTCTGGACAATCCGTTTGAGATTTACAGCTAAATTGACTTAAAATAATTAAACATAATATTTTTTTCATTTTTAGATATTGATTTCTTTATGTTTTGGAACTATGCTTTCTAATTTATTCTTTTCTCACTTTTAATCATTCATCGAGATCAAAAACTCTTCATTATTTTTCGTTTTCTTGAAACGATCATTAATGAAATCCATGGCTTCCACAGGGTTCATATCCGAAAGATATTTTCGCATAATCCACATTCTTTGCAATGTTTTTGCATCTAATAATAAATCGTCACGACGTGTGCTCGAAGAAGTCAAATCAATCGCAGGGAAAATACGTTTGTTGGCAATTTTTCTGTCTAATTGCAATTCCATATTTCCAGTTCCTTTAAATTCTTCAAAGATAACTTCATCCATTTTCGAACCTGTTTCTGTCAATGCAGTTGCAATGATGCTCAAAGAACCACCGTTTTCTACATTTCGAGCAGCACCAAAGAAACGTTTTGGTTTTTGTAATGCATTAGCGTCAACACCACCACTCAATACCTTACCAGATGCGGGTTGCACGGTATTATACGCTCTTGCCAAACGTGTAATCGAATCTAATAGAATCACTACATCATGACCACATTCGACCAAACGTTTTTCTTTTTCGAGAACAATATTGGCAATTTTCACGTGTTCTTGCGGCTCTCTATCAAAAGTTGAAGCAATAACTTCACCACGAACACTACGTTGCATATCAGTCACCTCCTCTGGGCGCTCATCAATCAATAAAACGATCAAATAAACTTCAGGATGATTAGCAGCAATTGCATTGGCAATATCCTTAAGCAACATGGTTTTACCTGTTTTTGGCTGTGCCACAATCATTCCTCGTTGTCCTTTTCCTATTGGAGAAAACAAATCGATAATTCGAGTAGAAATAGTGCTTTGTCTTTCGGCTAATTTGAATTTTTCGGATGGAAAAACGGGTGTTAAATGCTCGAAAGAAACGCGATCACGAACCACTTGCGGATCATGTCCGTTTATTTTTAAAACACGAACTAACGGAAAAAATTTCTCGCCTTCTTTTGGAGGACGAACCACCCCTTTTACAGTATCTCCAGTTTTAAGTCCGAATAATCTAATTTGTGATGTCGATAAATAAATATCATCTGGCGAAGCCAAATAATTATAATCCGATGAACGAAGAAAACCATAACCATCAGGCATCATTTCGAGAACGCCTTCGCTTTCTATTATCCCGTCAAATTCAAAATCAGCATCTCTAAAGTTGTTTTTCTTGTTTTTGAAATTGGGGTTTACATTTCCGTTTTGATTCGGATTTGCATTCGGGTTTTGGTTCGGATTTTGTTTATTAAGTTGATTTGGATTTACTTTCTTAACAGGAACGTTAACTTCAGCCGTTTCTGGAGTTGCAGCTTCGGAACTAGCAGTTTGGGAACCAGCTTCCTCTACTTTATCAGTCTCATTTTCACCGCTCAATTCCCTTGCTTCTTTTTCTTTTTGTAGCGCCACTTTCTTTTCGTAAGCTGACTTACTAAACTTGATCACTTTACCCACTTTCTTTTCGGGTTCAACTGCTGCAGGAATTTCTGTCTCTACTGCTGGATTTACTTTTTCTACTTCCGCAACATTTGCTTCAGCAGGAATTTCTTCCTCCGCGAAAAGAGAACTATTTGTGTTTTTTTGAATAGCAACTTTTTTAGGAGCTACAATTCGGGCTCTTTTGGGTTTATCCTCTTCAACGTTTGTGCCAACTGCCTTATTTTCTGAAGTAGATTCTGTGGTTGCCGACTGAAGTTCTAAAATCTGGTTGATTAGTGCTTCTTTTTTAACACCGTTAAATTTTATTGTTTTGGCTGATTTAGCTATTTCTTGAAGCTCAGAAAGCTTCATTTCTTTTAATGCAGAAATGTCAAACATAAATGTTCTATGAGTTTAATTAAATAGAATTACTAAAAAGTGTGTAGTAAATTTTTGAGTTTTGAATTGACCGAAGAATGAAGTACTTACGGATTTGTTATGCAATAATACGAATATTTTTTTAGGATACAATAGTATTTATTAAAAAGAAAATATATTTTTGTACAAGAAATAAAAAAAATGCTACAAAGAATTCAGACTATATATTTGTTCCTTGCCTTCGTGGTAACAGGAGTTTTGCCATTCTTAATCCCGTTATGGAAAATGACCGATGGCAAAGAATACTTTTTCATGCAAAACCAAGTATATGTTATTCTATTGGGTTTAAGCACAACACTTTCTTTGTTAAGTATTATTTCCTACAAAAAAAGACAAAATCAATTTGTTATTGGCAGATTGAACATGATTTTAAATTTAATTTTATTAGGCTTATTTGTATATCGTTCGCTAAATTTATCTGGAGAAACACTTGCTGTTTCGGAGAAAGGTATTGGGATGTTTCTACCTATTGTTGCTATCGTATTATTAGTGTTAGCTAATAAGGCCATCAAAAAGGACGAAGATCTTGTAAAATCTGTGGACCGTTTGAGATAATCCTATAATCTTAATTTATTAGTGCGAAGGAAACCCGAATGTAATAGTTCGGGTTTTTTTTTCCTCACCCCAGCCCTCTCCAAAGGAGAGGGAGCCGAAACTGGAAAACAAAATCGTGATAGAATAGCACTTAACAAACTGCAACCTGAAATCTGTAACCTGAATTCTAAAACCTACTTCTTCCCAATTTCTATAATTTCCAAATCTTTTATTTTATCGCCATCAATCACAAAACGCAACATCGTTCGCATTTGGTGAAAACCACTTTTTCCGGCAGCTCCGGGATTCATGTGCAAGAGATTGTTTTTCTTGTCGAATATTACTTTTAAAATATGCGAATGCCCACAAATAAACAATTTGGGTGGGTTTGCAGTCATTTCTACCTTAATATTTGGGTTGTATTTTCCGGGATAACCGCCAATATGCGTAATCCAAACATCGACACCTTCGCACATAAAACGATTGTGCAACGGGAATTCCATTCGAGCTTTATCATCATCAATATTGCCGTAAACACCGCGCAATGGCTTCAATTTATTGATGGTATCCGTCACAATCAAATCGCCAATATCTCCTGCATGCCAAACTTCATCGGCTTGATTGACGTATTTTAAAATCGTATCATCAATATGACTGTGCGTATCGGAAAGTAAAAGTATTTTTTTCAAAATTGTTTTTTTAGGAGCTATTTCCAGCTTTCCGCTTTAATCTTTTTTGTTTTTAAAGAAAAAACAAAAAAGGATTTCCGCTGCAAACGAAGTTCACTGAACTCCGAATTAAATAGAAACCAAGTGAAGTAATCTGGGCTAGGATTTTGCTGTAAAAATAAACATTCGATTTCCAAATAAAAAATCAAATCAAAACTTAAAAAACTTTGCCTCTTCGCCCCTACTCAGCAAAAAAATTAATAAGTATCTTTGCGGCTTCAAAATAAATCTAACTTGAGGTATTTCATAAAACTGGCATATAACGGAACCAATTATCACGGATGGCAAAGCCAGCCCAACGCTTCCTCTGTGCAGGAAACTTTGGGCAAAGCAGTATCTGTTATATTAAATACCGAAATTAGTCTTATGGGCGCAGGTCGCACAGACACAGGTGTTCACGCCAAGGAAATGTTTGCTCATTTTGATTTCGAAAATCCTTTCGATAGCCAAAGTATTGTACATAAACTCAATTCCTTTTTACCAAAAGACATTGTAGTTTATGACATTATTCCCGTTCATGACGATGCGCACGCCCGTTTCGATGCCAAGAAAAGAACCTATGAATATCATATCAACTCATTCAAAGATGCTTTTTTGCAAGACGGCAGTTGGTATTTTCATCAAGAATTAGATTTAGATTTAATGAATGAAGTGTCTAAATTATTGTTCGACCATATCGATTTTCAATGTTTTTCGAAAGTAAACACCGATGTAAATACATTTGATTGTACTATTTTTGAAGCGCATTGGACACAAGAAAATGGTAAACTTGTATTCACCATTTCGGCCAATCGTTTTCTACGGAATATGGTTCGCGCCATTGTGGGAACATTAGTAAACATAGGCTTGCACAAAATCACATTAGATGATTTTAATGAAATTATTAAAAGTAAAAACCGCGATAAAGCAGGTTTTTCAGTTCCGGCACACGGATTATATTTAACAAAAATTGATTACGATTATATTTAACAGGTTGCAGAAATCAGATTTCAGATTTCAGGTTGCAAAGTATAATAGAATTGAAAATTTTTTGAAATTATTAAGTCAAAAAAAACATACTAAATAAATTAAGTAAAAAGCAGTTAACGATTTTTGATTGAAGATTTAAAAATCTGAAATCTACTAACTGAAATCTGAAATTATGAAAGCAAAAGCATTCGATACAAAAGTTTTTAAACGAATTTTAAAATATACAAAACCCTATAAATGGCGGTTTAATGGCGTAATTCTTTTCGCTGTTTTCTTGTCCGTTTTTGCGGCAATACGTCCTTTAATTTTACAAGGAACCGTTGATACATATATAAAACCCAAAGATAATTTCGGCTTATTAATGTATGTAACCCTGATGGGAGTTACGCTTTTATTAGAAGTTATATTTCAGTTTTTCTTTGTTTATTGGGCAAACTGGTTGGGGCAAGATATCGTGAAAGATATTCGAACCAAACTCTTCAAACACATGTTGAGTTTTAGAATGAAATATTTCGATAACGCACCTGTGGGCCAATTAGTGACGCGTTCCGTTTCGGATATTGAACAAATTGCCCGTATTTTTAGTCAAGGTTTATTCATGATTGCCAGTGATTTAATGAAAATGCTTGTTTGCTTGGTCATCATGTTTTGGATGAACTGGCATCTTTCATTAATCGTGGTTTTCGCCATGCCAATTTTACTTTTCTTCACACGAATATTTCAAAGAAAAATGCAAGTGGCTTTTGAAGAAGTGCGTACACAAGTAGCCAATATGAATTCATTTGTGCAAGAAAGAGTAACCGGAATGAAAATCGTACAGCTATTTAATCGTGAAGATATTGAGTTCGAAAAATTCAAAGTCATCAACGACAAGCATAACAAAGCTTGGATAAAAACCATTCTTTACAACTCCATTTTCTTTCCAATTGCCGATATTATTTCGTCGTTAACACTTGGTTTTATTGTGCTTTATGGTGGAATCCAAATTATAAATGGCAATCCATTTACGACTTTAGGACAAATGACGGCTTACACCATGTTCATCGGAATGTTGTTCAATCCGCTGCGCCAAATTGCAGATAAATTCAACGAAATGCAACTCGGAATGATTGCTGCCAATCGTGTTTTTGATATTCTTGATACAAGTGACCAAATTCAAGATAAAGGAACCGTTGAAGCTCCAGTTTTCAAAGGAGATATTGAATTCAAAGACGTTTATTTTGGCTATATCGCCGAAGAATATGTTATAAAAGGAATCGATTTATCGGTTTCTGCCGGAAAAACTATCGCTATTGTAGGTTCAACAGGAGCCGGAAAATCAACGATTATCAATTTGCTGAATCGTTTTTACGAAATCAACAGCGGTACTATTTTCATTGACGAACACAACATCGAAAACTATACTTTAAGTTCGCTGCGTAAGCAAATTGCTGTGGTTTTACAGGATGTTTTCCTTTTTGCAGACACCATTTTCAACAATATCACGCTCAACAATCCTAGCATTTCTCGAGAACAAGTTTTGGCTGCAGCCAAAGAAATTGGCGTTCATAAATTCATCATGAGTTTACCCGATAATTATGATTTCGATGTCAAAGAACGTGGCGTAATGCTTTCGTCAGGACAGCGTCAACTCATTGCTTTTCTTCGTGCTTATGTGAGTAATCCCAGTATTTTAATCCTTGACGAAGCCACTTCTTCTATCGATACCTATTCCGAAGAATTGATTCAACGTGCCACTGAAACCATTACAAAAGGTCGAACGTCCATCGTCATTGCGCACCGTTTGGCAACTATTATCAACGCCGATAAAATTGTCGTTATGGATAAAGGTCTGATTGTTGAACAAGGAACACATCAGGAATTATTAGAAAAAACAGGCGGATATTATAAAAATCTGTACGATTCTCAGTTTACAACTATAGAATAGATAAACTTTATAAACGCATAACTTTTTTAAAATAAATTATTAAATTTGCAATCTCAATAAATAAAGAAAACACACAAACATGAAATACGATATTATAGTTTTAGGAAGTGGACCAGGTGGTTATGTTACAGCCATTAGAGCATCACAATTGGGCTTTAAAGTTGCCGTAATCGAAAAAGAAAACCTTGGTGGAGTTTGCCTAAATTGGGGTTGCATCCCAACAAAAGCACTTTTGAAATCAGCTCAAGTTTTTGATTACCTTAAACACGCTTCCGATTATGGATTGACTGTTTCTTCATTCGATAAAGATTTTCCAGCTGTTATTCAACGTAGCCGCAACGTGGCGCAAGGAATGAGTAAAGGAGTTACTTTCTTGATGAAAAAAAATAAAATTGACGTTATCAATGGTTTTGGAAAAATAAAACCTGGTAAAAAAATAGATGTAACTGATGCAGACGGAAAAGTAACTGAATACGATGCCGATCATATTATTATAGCAACAGGCGCACGTTCTCGTGAGTTGCCAAACTTACCACAAGATGGTGTAAAAGTAATTGGTTACCGCCAAGCGATGAACTTGCCAAGCCAACCTAAAAAAATGATTATCGTTGGTTCTGGAGCAATTGGAGTTGAATTTGCGCATTTCTACAACTCTATGGGAACAGAAGTTACCATCGTAGAATTTATGCCAAATGTAGTTCCTGTTGAAGACGAAGATATTTCTAAACAAATGGAAAAATCGTTGAAAAAAGCTGGAATTAATGTGATGACAAACTCTTCGGTAGAGCGAATTGACACAACTGGTGCTGGCGTAAAAGCGTATGTAAAAACGGCAAAAGGAGAAGAAGTTCTAGAAGCTGATATTTTACTTTCGGCAGTTGGAATCAAAACAAACATCGAAAACATAGGATTAGAAGAAGTAGGTATTGCAACCGATAGAGATAAAATCTTAGTAAACGCTTACAATCAAACCAATATTCCGGGCTATTACGCCATAGGCGATGTAACTCCAGGACAAGCTTTGGCTCACGTAGCTTCTGCCGAAGGAATTAACTGTGTCGAAAAAATTGCAGGATTACATGTAGATCCTATCGATTACGGAAACGTACCAGGTTGTACCTATGCAACTCCAGAAATTGCTTCTGTTGGTTTAACCGAAAAACAAGCTAAGGAAAAAGGATACGAATTGAAAATTGGAAAATTCCCATTTTCAGCTTCTGGAAAAGCACAAGCTTCTGGAAATTCTGATGGATTTGTAAAAGTAATTTTTGATGCCAAATATGGCGAATGGTTGGGTTGTCACATGATTGGTGCTGGTGTTACCGATATGATTGCCGAGGCAGTTGTAGCGCGTAAACTAGAAACAACAGGACACGAAATCCTAAAATCAATTCACCCACACCCAACAATGAGCGAAGCCGTTATGGAAGCTGTTGCCGATGCTTATGGCGAAGTAATTCATTTGTAAAGACACACACGTAGAGACGCACTGCAGTACGTCTCTACGGAAATTCATACAAAATCCGTATTGTGAAGCAATACGGATTTTTTTTATTTATAACCAAAATCACAATCGGTCTCTATTTATAGGTTTAAGTCCTTGAAATCATTATGTTTGCTAACCAATAAAAGCTTATTTTTCAAGTGCATAATTGGACTAAAATTTGAAAATCAAATCAATCCGCATTATCCTACATTGATTCATGAAAGAGAAAGCACAAGCTCACGATTGGCCTTATTTAAATAAATATCAAAAGGAGAATGAAAGTCTCGAAAAACCATTAACTGGCGAAAAACGAATTGTGTTCATGGGAGATTCCATAACCGAATTCTGGTCTATCCGGAATCCGGAATTTTTCTCTGGAAAACCATACATCAATCGTGGAATTAGCGGACAAACGAGTCCGCAAATACTCCTTCGTTTTAGGGCTGATGTTATAGATTTGAATCCTTCTGCTGTTTTGTTATTAGTTGGGATTAATGACATTGCTGGAAATACCGGCCCTTCGACATTAGAAATGATTACTAACAATATTTTTTCAATGGTCGAATTAGCCCAAGCAAATCATATTAAAGTCATTTTGTGTTCCGTTTTACCAGCGACTAATTTTTTTTGGAAACCTGACTCTTGTCCTGCCGAAAAAATTATAATGCTCAATACAATGATCCAAAAATATGCCGATGCCAATGGGATTCAATATATTGATTATTATTCGGCTTTGGTCGACGAACAAAAAGGATTAAAAGTGGATTACTCCAATGATGGTGCGCATCCCAATAAAGCAGGATATGAAATAATGAATCCACTTGTGGAAAAAGCAATAGCAAAAGTATTGTCTAAAAAATAAAAAAAAGTACTAAAATGAACTATAGAAAACTAGGTAAAACGAATTTTAATATCTCCGAAATAGCACTTGGAACGTGGCAAGTGGGCGGAAAATGGGGTTCTCCATTCAACGATAAATCGGCAGATGAATTGATCAATACCGCCATTGATAATGGAGTAAATTTCATTGATACCGCCGATGTTTACGAAAACGGATTGAGCGAAACCGCTGTAGGAAGAGTCGTTCGCTCCCGATCGGAACGTATTTATGTGGCTACAAAATGTGGGCGCCACATCAATCCACATGTGAGTGAAGGTTATCAAACGAAAGTTTTACAAAAATTTGTAGAAGATAGCCTAAAAAGAACGGGACTCGAAACTTTAGATTTAATCCAATTGCATTGTCCGCCGAACGCCGTTTTTTATCGTCCTGAAATCTTTGAATTATTCGATCGATTAAAAGATCAAGGAAAGATTCAAAATCTTGGCGTAAGTGTCGAAAAAGTGGAAGAAGGTATAAAAGCGATTGAATATTCGAACGTGACAACGGTTCAAATTATCTTTAATGCTTTCCGTCAACGACCAGCAGAATTATTCTTCAAAGAAGCTCAAAAACGAGATATTGGGATTATCGCAAGAGTTCCTCTAGCAAGCGGCCTTTTAACAGGATTGTTCGATTCTAAAACTACTTTTGGAAGCCAAGATCATCGAAATTTCAATCGAAATGGTGAAGCTTTCGACAAAGGAGAAACTTTCTCGGGGATTGATTATGAATTGGGTTTAAAAGCCGTTGAAGCCTTGAAAGCTTTATTTCCTGGAACTACAAATTTGGCTCCAATTGCCTTACAATGGATTTTGAGTTTTGATGCCATTAGTTGCATTATTCCCGGTGCATCAAAAGAAAGTCATGTTTTGTCTAATTTATCGGTGTATGATTTACCACAATTGACACCCGAAAAAATCTCAGCTATGAATGCAATTTATGAGCAATATATCAAGCCAAAAGTACATCAACTTTGGTAATTTAAAGCAAAATCACGAATGCTCAATAAATCCAATTTCAAAGAATGGTTTAATCGGTATAAATATGCTGAATTATGTGCCACTTCGGCTGCATTGGCAAGTTCCCAATTTAGCCGAATCTTTGATGGATTGGCGACTGCTTATTTAATCACTTTTGCAGAATATTTTGCCTTTTATGGCGTCATTATTTTTATCGCTTGCAAGAAATTAGCCCATAAAAATGAGCAGCTAAATAAGAAAACGTATCTGAATGAAGTTGGTTTATTGGTACGGAATTTGGTTTTAGAATTTGGTTATCCCGCCATTTTAGATTTCTTCGTGATTCGTCCGTTTTGTATGTATTGGATGCCAATCCTGACTGGAAATTATTTTATTGGAATCATCATTGGTAAAATCACAGCGGATTCCTTTTTCTATTCGTTGGCAATAGTCAATTACGAACTGATAAAGAAAAAGCGGTAAATTAGTCTTCTACTCTTTCTTTTTTTTCTACGCTATTTTTGTTTCCGTTTTTTGAGACAATAGAGTGATAAGGTAGCAAAAAATAGAGTGTATTTGGAGAAGCACTTTACATGCACTATCTACGGAGTATCTACGGGGTATCTATGGAATTGACTCGTCCTAAAATTACTATGTAGGTTCTTAAATAAATCCTGCTTTAGCTTTACAAATAGTATTATTAATCCTCAAATAAGCAAAAAGCCACCCCAATTACTGGGATGGCTTTTTGTATTTAGTTTAAAAAATTAGTGTTTTATGAGTCGAACTATTTTTTGATTATTATGCTGACTAACATTCGCAATATATTCTCCTGCTGGTAATTCCCTACCGAATACAATAGGATCTCCATCATTTGCTTCTATGTGTTTCACCAATTTTCCTGACATATCAAACACTTCGACTAGCACAGTATATGAACTCGATGTGGTTATCGCAAAATTGAAATCCTCTGAAGTTGGATTAGGATAAGCAATAACATTAAACGGTACTTCTACTGGGACATCAACCTTAAGTTGCATCACTTTTGCTAAGACAAAACAATTAGTAAAATACACCGTAAATGTAGTACTATATACATTCACTCCACAAGAATTGGTGAACATCGCTCTATAGTAATTAACACCAACCGCTGGGTTCGTTATTGTATAACTGCTTGATGTAGCAGCTACAATATTAGTAAATCCTAAAGTAGTTGAGGTAGTGGATTGTTGCCATTGGATGGCTCCACTATAACCCGCTCCTACGGTTAACGTTTTAGCAACACTGGTACAAATAGCCAAAGCTGATGTATTTCCTGTTGGTGATGTAACATTGGCTGTAATTGTTTGGGCCAATGGAGCACTGTATGTCAGAACAGTCACAATTCCACTTGTTTTTGTCGAACAAGAACCTATCGTAACTACAGCTCTATAAGCAGCAGCTAACATCAAATTTCCTGTATCTAAAGTTGAAGAAGTTGAAGAAGTTACTGTCGTCCAAGTAGGTGTTGCAGCAGTCCAGTTAGTTGATTTTTGCCATTGTATAGTACCTACTGAACCCGTTAATGTCAACGTAGTTCCTGTTCCAGAACAGACTGTTGCATTTGTAGCAGTTATAACTCCCGCAACGGCTGTGGTTCCAATGGTATATTGGACAGCATTCGAATAGGATACAGAACAGGCACCACTGGCTATTTTAGCTCTGAAATAAGTGTTCGCTATAATTGTATTTACAAGATACGTTGCTGTAGTTCCTGTAGCAGAACCCGAGACATAATTGATTCCTGCTTTTCCTACACCTATTGGTACATTAACATAATTTATTCCATCTGC
>CANBWX010000084.1 GCA_947373225.1 Flavobacteriaceae bacterium
CCTCCAATGACATAAGGCGTCGTTCCCGAAGCGGCAATCCCAACAACAACATCATTCTCGGTGATATTGTGTTCTTGTAAGTCAATCCAAGCTTGGTTGGCATCGTCTTCGGCATTTTCTACCGCTCTGCGAATCGCTTTATCGCCACCAGCAATTATTCCGTTGACCAAGTCGAAAGGAACGCCAAATGTTGGCGGACATTCCGAAGCGTCAACTACGCCCAAACGCCCTGAAGTTCCTGCGCCAATGTAGAATAATCGTCCGCCTAGTTTCATTTTGGCAACGATTTGGTTCACCAAAGTTTCTATTTGTGGCAATGCTTTTTCTACGGCAAGCGGCACGGTTTTGTCTTCTTGATTAATATTAGAAAGTAATTCCTGAACCGACATCGTTTCTAAATGTTCGTATTTTGAGGATTGTTCGGTAGTTTTTGTAAAAGTCATTTTATGTTTTTTTTTGCCGCTAAGGCGCTAAGGCACAAAGATATTTTTGATAATGAACAAATTTAGCAAATAATATTTTAGAAAAATGGATTAAATTTATTGAAACTTGGCGGCTTGGTGCCTTTGTGGCTATATAAAATACGCCAATATAATCCCAATTAATATCATCGAAACTTTGGCAATATTGAATTTATGTCCTTCGCTGCTTTCGAATATTATAGTTGACGAAATATGGAATAATATCCCGATTACAACGGCGGTAATTTCGGTATAATAATCATTTAATATTGGCAAGAAATCCGATAGAATTGTTCCTAGCGGTGTCATAATTGCAAAAGTAATCATGAAGGCGAAAATAGCTTTTTTACCCAAGCTAGAATTGATAAAAAATGTCGTTAGAATAATGGCGATTGGCAAATGATGAATGGCGATTCCTAAGGCTAAATTCCCATGATGACTTACTGGGAAACCTTCTAAAAAGGCGTGAATACAAAGGCTTATGAAAAGCAACCACGGCATTTGATTCATTTTTTCGTGACCGTGTACGTGACCATGTTCGGCACCTTTGGAGAAAAATTCCAAGATGATTTGGAATAAAATCCCCGCCATGATGAATAGTCCAATATTTGGATTTACGCTCTTGTAAACGTCCGGCAATAAATGCATTACGGTTAATGAAAGTAAAAACGAACCACTGAAAGCCAACAATAATTTAAGGTTGGTTTTGCTTTTTGGTTTAAAAAACAAGGCGATGAAGTACCCAATTAGTACGGAGAATAATGGTAAAAGGTAATTCATTATTTAAATATCATAATTAGTCGTTCACTTTCGGTTTTGTGGAATCTTTTCAATTTATAATCTCCAAAAATATCCAAGAGATAAATTCCGGCTTCTTCCATCATTGCTTCAAAATCTTGAAGCGCTAAGGCTTTTACTTTTTCGGTATAATGGAATTTTTGACCTTGATCTTCAAAATCTATTTCTTTGTAAATATGACCTTCGCTAAGATAACGCTTGATGTGAAAGTCAATGTTTTCGACAGTTTTTACTTCTTCGGGAACTAAATTATTAATAACTTGGTTCACGTTCATAAAGTCGATTACGGCAAAACCATATTCGGTTAAGCTTTCTTTCATTGCTTTTAAAGTCGTCAAATTGTCTTCGTCATTTTCGAAATAACCAAAACTGGTAAACAAATTAAAAATAGCATCAAATTTATCATCGAAAGTTTCGCGCATATCATGAACTTGAAATTTCAAGGTTTCATTTTGACTTTTATTAGCTTCGGCAATACTATTTTCGGACAAATCTGCACCCACAACTTCGTAACCCAATTGGTTTAAATAAATAGAATGACGTCCTTTGCCACAAGCCAAATCCAGCACTTTGGCATTCTCGGGAAGATTGAGGTAATGCGTGATATTGTCCATGAAAATCTGAGCTTCATGGTCGTTTCTTTCTTTATAAAGGATGTGATAATACGGGGTGTCGAACCAAGAGGCGAACCAATTTTGGGTCTTGGCTTCTAGGTTTTGGGTCTCAGGTTTTTGGGAATTCAGCATTTATTCTTTTTCTATTAATTCAAGTCATGCAAATTTAGTGTATTTTTGCACCGAATACTTGATTTTACAATGGAAAATAATTTTAGAATGATTGCCAAAACCTTTTTTGGTTTTGAAGAAATATTGGCAAATGAATTGAAAATGCTTGGTGCGCAAGACGTAGAACCAGGTGTGAGAATGGTTAGTTTTAAAGGAGATAAGGGGTTTATGTATAAGGCAAACTTGTCTTTGAGAACCGCTTTGAAAATCTTAAAACCCATTTATTTTTTCAAAGCAAGAGACGAACAAGCTTTATATAAAGGGATTTCGGGCGTAAACTGGTCGAAATTTATCAATGCCAATCAGACTTTTGTGATTGATGCCACCGTGCATTCGGAGTATTTTAATCACTCGGAATTTGTTTCCCAAAAATGTAAAGATGCAATTGTGGATCAATTTCGGGAACGAACAGGTCAACGTCCAAGTATCGAAAAAATCCACCCTGATTTGCGAATTAATATTCACATTGACAAAGACCAAGTTTCGGTTGCGCTTGATACTTCTGGAAATTCGTTGCACCAACGTGGTTATAGAACAGCAACGAATATTGCTCCTATAAACGAAGTTTTGGCAGCAGGAATTCTGTTGCTTTCGGGTTGGGATGGTCAAGGAGATTTCTTGGATCCTATGTGTGGTTCTGGAACTTTTCTTGCCGAAGCCGCTATGATTGCTTGTAATATTCCAGCAAACATAAACCGCAAAGAATTTGCTTTCGAAAAATGGAATGATTGGGATAATGATTTATTCGAATCGATTATGGATTCGTTGATGAAGAAAGTTCGTGAATTTCATTACACAATAAAAGGTTACGATAAAGCACCATCTGCCGTAATGAAAGCCAAAGACAATATCAAAAACGCCAATCTCGACGAATATATTACCATCGAAGAAAGAAACTTTTTTGATACCGAGAAAACTTCCGAAGGGAAATTGCACATGGTTTTTAATCCTCCTTATGATGAGCGATTAGACATTCACATGGAAGAATTCTACAAGAATATTGGAGATACTTTAAAGAAAAATTATCCAGGAACAAACGCTTGGTTTATCACTGGAAATCTTGAAGCCTTGAAGTTTGTTGGACTAAAACCTTCCAGAAAAATCAAACTTTTTAACGCAAGTATCGAAGCTAGATTAGTAAAATACGAAATGTATGAAGGAAGTAAAAGAACGAAGTTTCAGGTTACAGAAGCCAACTAGCAGTTTTCAGGTTGCAAAAGGCAGGTTGTAATACTCAGTTAAATTTCAAAAAACTAATACCCAAACTAATGACAAAATTACAAGTAAGAGCATTTCTATACCAACTGGGTTGTTTTGCGATATTATTTATTTCTTTACAATTTTTGGTAGCAAAATATACTAATTTAACTGGGTTTTGGATTCCAGGAATTGCCTTTGTAGTAGGCACAATTTTATCGCCAAAATTTCAGGCGGTAAAGACTAAAGACGGTGAAAAACTATTTATGTCTTGGTTGTTTATAAAAGGACTAAAAGATATTAGCTAGTATTTTAGTGAAAGTTAATAAGAAGTTGAATTATGGACTTGAATTATCCAAAAATTAAATCCAGAAATAATGAATTTTTATATTTTTATCTTATTTTTTCTCATTTTAGTGTTTTTGTTTTCCTTTATAATTGCAAGTATAGCTGTATTTGTTTTTGTTAAATTCCTCAAATTTAAAAGTCAAAATTTAAGGAGAAATAAAATATATGTTGCTATTATTTTAACTGTATTATTTATTTTATTTGAATTATTTTATAATCCTGCGAAAAATTTTAAAATTGCATATATTGAAAAGACAAATGATAAATATGTAATTACAGTAAAAGGAAAAAGGAATTTAATGGTTCACGACCCAATTTCTGCATTAAAAAAAGGAACTTATATGGATAGTGCAAAATTTGTTGTTACAAGATCGTGTGGAATTATAAAAGGAATGGAATTGCCAAAAGAAAATGATTCTTACCCAACAATAAACAATGATGCTTTAATTATTGACAATAAAACAATAACAATAAATTTGTTTTATAATAATTATGATAATAAAATAAAGCAACCTTCTTCATGGAATGGAAAATACAAATTAGTAAAGCGAAACTTCTAATAAAAAACACCTTTTTTATTCCTCTTTTTTCTTCAACTTTTTAGCAACTACTTTTTTCTTGTAAATAGGAACAAAATAAGTAACGGTATAATTTATTCCTGCTCCAAAAGTACCATTATAAGTTCTGTTGAAACCCGGGATGTAAAGGTTGTCAAAATCAGCTGGTTTATGATTCGTAACCAATGTATTCATACGAAGACTGAATCCTACGAAGACATTATTGATAACTTTTACTTTTACTCCAGCCACAACTTCAATCCAACTCGCTGTTAATCCACTGAATTTGTCTCCAGATATTTTCCAAGGTATTTCAGGAAAATAAGGATTAGGGTTATATATTCTGTAGCTGTTTATTTCCTGATCAAACGTACTCACACCATAACGCATTCCTACAGAAATAATGTTTTCCATGTCTAGCCAGTTTTCGTAGCCGTTATAATCAAACCCCACCTTTAGATAAGAACCTTTGGCAGATGAATTCAATCGAGTATCTGCAGTTGTCTTGTTTTCGTTTCCAAGTTCGGCAGCCAAAAAATATTTTTTCGTTAATCGATAATCACCTACTAATTCTATTCCGTTATAGTTTTTATCATATAAACCGCGAGTCAATTTATATAAATCGACACCAACACGTAACCCATAACGATCCATTTTTGGTGGAATAATGGTATCAGTTTCTTTGGTTTTAACAACTTTTGTTGTTGCTTTGGGAGTTTCTGAAATTATGGCTTCCTTTTGCACAGTTTTATCCAGATTTTTGGTTTTGACATCTTGTGCCTGAACCAAAAACAGAGATAGCAGAAGGCAAAAACTAAAAGTATACTGTAATGTGTGTTTCATTTTCGTTATCTATGTTACTTTTATCAACCGAAATAGTCATCCATTTTGCACTGGTTGCTGGTACTGCGGTTTGCGTATAAGGAATTGGATCTAAGGTAAAAACAGTTTTATAACCGCAGGCTCTTGAAACAAAAACATCACGATGGGTATAATTAAAAGTGATTTTATCCTCATTTACAAAAGAAGGATTTGGATTGTCATAATTTAAAATAAAGCTATAAGTAGTGCTATTTGCATCCGTTCTCAATGGGATGTATATTTTACTTCCGTTGAATATGTATTGTGAACCATCTGTTGCGGTACTAAAAACAATTCCATTAGCCATTCCGTCTCCAATAACTTTTAAATTGGTAACATTTTGCACAACAGATGTAGAATTGGCACTAGCAGAATGAAATTCAATCACAAGTCTAGGTGTTGTCGACGTATTGGCATCACAAATATCGTCTTTCTCGCAACTGGAGAAAGAGAACGTGGCAACCAATAATAGTATAAGTATTTTTTTCATAAATCTGCAATCAAAAATCGTTAATCTTAAATCAGCAATCTTATCTTCTCTCCAAAAGTACAACATTTTCAACATGATGCGTTTGCGGAAACATATCCACCGGGCGCACGCGAGTCACTTTGTATTTTTCATCCATCAAAGCTAAATCTCTAGCTTGTGTAGCCGAATTACAGCTTACATAAACGATTCTTGAAGGTTCGATTTTCATGATTTGCTCAATTACGTCTTTATGCATTCCGTCGCGCGGTGGGTCGGTAATAATAACATCAGGTTTGCCATGTTGAGCAATAAAACTTTCGTTGAAAACCACTTTCATGTCCCCAACATAGAACTCACAATTTGTAATTTCATTGCGTTGGGCATTTGCTTTGGCATCAATAATTGCTTCGGGAACACTTTCTACACCAATAACTTTCTTTGCATTTTTCGAAACAAATTGTGCAATTGTTCCCGTTCCTGTATATAAATCATAAACAGTTTCTGTACCAGTTAATCCAGCAAAATCGCGTGTAATTTTGTATAATTCGTAAGCTTGATCCGAGTTGGTTTGGTAAAAAGATTTGGCATTAATGCTGAATTTTAAACCTTCCATTTCTTCAAGAATGTAATCTCTACCTTTATATAGTTTAATGTTGGTGTCATACAAAGTATCGTTTGCTTTGTTATTTACGACATATTGTAGTGAAGTAATTTGCGGGAATTTCTCGTAAATATGGTCTAAAAGCAATTCTCTACCTGCTTTATCATTTTCGAAAAACTGTATTAAAACCATAATTTCTCCCGTTGAAGCGGTACGTAACATTAAAGTTCTAAGCAAACCTTCATGATTTCTTGGATTGAAAAAAGTCAGGTTATTTTCATTGGCGAAAGCCCTAATTTCATTCCGAATCGCGTTTGAAGGATCTTCTTGCAAATGACATTTGTTGATATCCAGAATCTTATCCCACATTTTCGGGATATGAAAACCAAGTGCATTTCTGTTGCCTAAATCTTCGGTGCTGCCGACTTCTTCTTCGGTTAGCCAACGACTATTCGAAAACGAAAACTCCATTTTGTTTCTGTAGAAAAACTGTTTTTCCGAACCAAGAATCGGTTCAAATTCAGGAAGTTCTATTTTTCCAATGCGTTGCAAATGGTTCAAAACCTCATTTTGTTTATAGTACAATTGCTGGCTATATTTCATATTTTGCCATTTGCAACCGCCACAAACACCAAAATGTTCGCAAACAGGTTCAATTCGATGTTGGGAGAATTCGTGAAATTTCACTGCTTTTCCTTCGTAATAAGCCTTACGCTTTTTGAAAGTTTGCACATCTACCACGTCGCCAGGAACAACATTGGGGATAAAAATTACTTTACCATCTGGGGCTTTTGCCACCGAAACACCTTTTGCACCAGCATCAAGGACTTTTATATGATCGAAAACGATTTTGTCTGTATTTTTCTTTGCCATAGCGCAAAAATAAGTCTTTGAATGGTTTTATAAATTCAAATTGGGAAATATTTTTGAAATTTCTAATTTATTTTGAATGTATTCGTTTAAAGTATGGTTTCTGAATATTAAATTTTAATACTTTGGTTATTAAAGAAAATTTTTATCGATACAACCTTTTACGATTCCTTTTTTTATTTCAAACGACTTGATTTTATATCTCCAGCTGATTTGTAAAATTGCTTAGTTAGCTAATTTAGCTTCAAGCTATCCAATTTTGGTATTGAAAATAATTTTACAAAACAGCACAAAAGACACCTATAAAAGTATCTTTTTTATTAAAAGGTACGATTGAAATATAAATAAACTTCGCTTAAAGGTTTTAAATTATTGTTTATTTTTGTATTTTATATCTTACAATTATTAATATTTATGTATTTAAACGGATAAATGTGTTGTTTTATCGATTTTTTTTTATTATGTTTGCTGTGTAATTAATAATAATTGAATGTATAATTCATATAGATATTTTCAAAAGTCAAGAGCTTTTTTGAATGGCTTAAAAATAATTTCACTACCTGAGTACATAATATAAATGACTTGGTATTGAAATTTACAGATTGTAACCCTTTTGCTTTAGTAAGAGACTAAAGCAAATGTTAAAATGTGTTATGTAACGAGTTTATAAGGTTTTTAACGAATTTATTTTTTGGCATTTTAAATTAAAAATACTTTCGCAACAGTAATTTGGTTTTGATTTCAGAATAATGATTTTGTTGTCTATTCAGATTAAAAGGAAACATTTAACAAGTTCTAATCGACCTAAAATAAAAAAAATAAATTTTGAATACGGATTCCCCCGTCTTATGTTCAAAATAAACAAAACAGAAGAATATTAGATTTTGAATAAGGATATGCCCCCTTTTTTTATTCACAAAAAAAAAAAATGCATATATTATGAAGAAATCCTACTTAAATTCAGAAAGAAGTTCTGCGGTATCGCTAAAGCCATCAATGACAATTCGTTTGTTATTGATGGCTTTGTTGTGTTTCATTGAAAAAATTTTTGTAAAAAAACATTTGGATTCTCCACCGAATTCAAAAAAAAGTATACAATATATGATTCAAAGTTTTTCTATTAATCCTTTAATATAAGATTTCCTTTATATAAAAAAAAGAGAAATTTTTACCGTTTTAAGAAAATAAATTACCCCAAATAATGAAAATTATGAATAAAAAATTTACTCCAAAAGAAAAATTACAACGTGCAATTTTACTGCTATTAGTATGTGTTTTTAGTTTTATAGGTACAATTGGTAAGTCCTATGCCCAAACTCCTCAAGCGATTCCCTATCAGGGAGTAGCGCGTAATGCTACTGGAGATATTCGAGCTTTACAAAACATCAGTTTGAGGTTTTCTATTCATGATGGTACTTCAACAGGTACTATTGTGTTTCGAGAAACTCATAATGTTACTACTACTAATCTTGGTTTATTTAATGTAAACATAGGTTCTGGTACACCAATTACAGGAACTTTAGCAGGAATAAAATGGGGTACAGGTGCTAAGTTTATGCAGGTTGAAATGGATGCAACAGGTGGTGTTGTTTTTGTTGATATGGGTACCACACAATTGAATAGTGTGCCTTATGCCTTATATGCTGAAAATGCAAATGTAGCTGGTGTAGCTGGCCCTGCAGGACCTACTGGTCCTCAAGGTCCAATAGGGGCAACAGGTCCTCAAGGTATTCAAGGGTTGACTGGAACACAAGGACCAATAGGAGCTACAGGTTTGACAGGTCCAGCAGGGACTAATGGAACAAATGGATTAAATGGTGCTGTTGGAGCGACTGGAGCTACAGGATCTCAAGGTTTAAAAGGCGACACTGGATTAACTGGAGCTACAGGAGCAAATGGAATTGATGGAGCAGTTGGTGCAACTGGAACGCAAGGATTAAAAGGAGACAAAGGTGATCAAGGAATTCAAGGATCTATAGGAGCGACTGGAGCAACTGGAGCACAAGGTTTAAAAGGAGAAACTGGATCACAAGGTCCAATAGGGTTAACTGGAGACAAAGGTGACAAAGGAGATACTGGAGCGCAAGGATTAACAGGTCCTCAAGGTCCAATAGGGGCTACAGGTACAGCAGGAACAAATGGAATTGATGGGAAAGATGGAGCAACAGGTCCTCAAGGTCCAGCAGGAGAAAAAGGATTAACTGGAGAACAAGGATTAAAAGGAGATACTGGTGCACAAGGTATTCAAGGTCCAATAGGAGTTACAGGTGTAGCAGGGATAAATGGAAATGATGGAGCTCAAGGTGCAATAGGAGAAACTGGAATCCAAGGTGCAAAAGGAGACACTGGTTCACAAGGATTAAAAGGAGACACTGGTTCACAAGGATTAAAAGGAGATACAGGATTAACTGGAGCAACTGGAGCACAAGGAATCCAAGGCTTAACTGGAGATATTGGAGCAAAAGGTGATAAAGGTGATCGAGGGATCCAAGGAGAAAAAGGTTTAACTGGGGAACAAGGATTAAAAGGAGATAAAGGTGATCAAGGAATTCAAGGATTAAAAGGAGAAACAGGATTAACTGGAGCAACTGGAGCACAAGGAATCCAAGGTTTAACTGGGGAACAAGGATTAAAAGGAGATAAAGGTGACCAAGGAATTCAAGGATTAAAAGGAGATACTGGTGCACAAGGATCTGCAGGTGCAGACGTTACTTTGCCAGTTGGTTCTGAAGGACAAGTTTTAACAAGCGTTGGTGGAACCCATGTTTGGCAAAACCTTCCTAGTCAAGCAGGTATTTTAGGAGATATAGATGCATTGAAAACAGGTTTAACATCAAAGGCAGATAAAAGTATCAAGATAAACGGTCAATCTTTAAGTAACGATGTCACTATTACGCCTGAGACTTTAGGTTTGGCAGCCGTAGCAACTAGCGGTAGTTATAATGATTTGGCCGATAAGCCGATTATTCCTACTGCTCAAGTTAATGCAGATTGGCAGGCAAATAGTGGAGTAGCTCAAATTTTGAATAAACCAGATATAGCAGCTATTCAAGCTGCTGCCGATGCTGCACAAAGAACAGCTAATAGTGCCTTAACAACTGCAAATACAGCATTAGCCAATGCTGCTACTTCTGATAGAAAAGCTACTGATGCACAAACGAATATTGAAGCTGAAGTTACAAATAGAACCAACGCAGACACTGCTCAGAATACAATTATTTCTGCTAATTCAAAAGCGATTACAGACGAAGCTACAAGAGCGGGAATAGCTGAAAAAGCAAATACAGATGCAATTTCATCAGAAGCTACAAGAGCAGGATTAGCAGAAACTACATTGACTACTAACTTAGCTACAGAATCTTCAAGAGCAGGATTAGCAGAAACTACATTGACAACTAACTTGTCAACAGAAGCTACAACAGCAAGAGCAGCAGAGTTATTGAATACAAATGCAATATCATCAGAAGCTACAAGAGCAGGATTAGCAGAAACTACATTGACAACTAACTTGTCAACAGAAGCTACAACAGCCAGAGCTGCAGAGTTATTGAATACAAATGCAATTTCATCAGAAGCTACAACAGCCAGAGCAGCGGAAGGAACATTGACAACTAACTTGTCAACAGAAGCTACAACAGCCAGAGCTGCAGAGTTATTGAATGCATCAGCAATAACAGCAGAAAACACAAGAGCTACTGGAGTAGAAGGAACACTTACAACAAACGTAGCTGCTAATGCATCAGCAATAACAGCAGAAAATACAAGAGCTACTGGAGTGGAAGCTGCTAATGCATCAGCAATAACAGCAGAAAATACAAGAGCTACCGGAGTGGAAGCTGCTAATGCTTCAGCTATAACATCAGAAACATCAGCAAGAGCCACTGCAATCACAAACGAAGCTACAGCTAGAACCAATGGAGATGCTGCAAATGCAACAGCAATCACAAACGAAACAACAGCTAGAACATCAGCAGAAGGAACATTGACTACTAACTTAGCTACAGAATCTTCAAGAGCTACAGCAGCCGAAGGAACATTGACTACTAACTTGGCAACAGAAACAGCAAGAGCTAAAGAAGTTGAGGGAGCAAAAGAAGTTTTACTAAACAAATCAACAAATGTTGTTACCGATGCAGCTTCGGATATCAAATACCCAAGTGTAAAAGCGGTTAAAACCTATGTTGATATGAACTCAACAATAAACGCTATAAGTACTATAACTGGAAATTATACAGCACTAATTACAGATTATACCATTTTATCTAATAGTACTACTGGTGGATTTACCCTTACATTACCAGATGCTGCTACTGCTACCGGTAAAGTTTATGTGATTCGTAAGACAGACGAGACTGACAATTTGCTAAATTTTAGTCCAGCTTTAAAACTTACAGAAACAACAATGATTTCATCAATAAACTTTCCTAAAACAATCAGAGTACAGTCTAACGGTAGTGCTTGGTACGTAATTGACTAGTAAGTTTATATTTAAAATAAATAACAAAAAACAAAATAATATGAATCGTATTACATTTTCAAAAAGCGTTGCTTATTCCATGATTTTTTGGTTTTCCATAGTTACTGTTTCAGCACAAGTGTCACAGAAAATTGGAGGTAATCCTGGTATTATTAATCCGAAAGCTGTTTTAGAATTGGAAAGTACCACTAAGGGATTTTTACTTCCTCGCATGACTGCTGCTCAAGTGGCTGCAATAACAAATCCTACTGCAGGTATGATTGTATTTTGTACTGATTGTGGAGTAGATGGAGAATTGAGAATATCGTATAATAATGTCTGGCAAACTTTTAAAGGAAATTTAACGGGTAATATCTCGGGAAATGCTGCAACTATTACTGGTAACATTACAGAAAGCCAAGTAACTAATTTGACAGATGATTTAGCTTCAAAAGTAAACGTATCTGATTTGAGTAGCTTGGCAACAACTACAGCTTTAAATGGTAAAGAAAACTCAATAACAGCTGGAATGATATCTCAATATTGGAGAGGAGACAAAACGTTTCAAACCTTAGATAAAGCAGCCGTTGGGTTAAGTAACGTTGAAAACACAGCTGATCTAGATAAGCCTGTTTCTACTGCTACACAAACTGCATTAAACGCAAAAGCAAATACATCAGATTTGAGTGGCTTAGCAACAACTACATCAGTAACAAGTGGATTAGCCGCAAAAGTTGATAAAGTATCAGGAAAAAGTTTAATTGCTGATGATGAGATCACACGTTTGGCTGGAGTAACAAATTCAGATACTAACAAATCTTACGTTGATTCTCAAAATGCTTTAAAAGCAAATATCTCAGGTCAAGTATTTACTGGAGCAATTTCTGCTACTAATTTAAGCGGTGCCAA
>CANBWX010000085.1 GCA_947373225.1 Flavobacteriaceae bacterium
TTGCGGGTAGTTATTCTCCAAGAGTTTCATTGGTATACTCAGGAGGCGAACATAAAGAACATAATTTTAGAGCCTCGTTCCAAACAGGTTTCAGAAACCCAAGTACACAAGATCAATATATTGGTTTCAATGTTGGAAACGCTGTGTTAATTGGTTCTGCACCCGACAACTTAGCGAGGTTTTCAGAAATATTGCCAGTGTCTTCTGGTGCAGGTCAACTCCTTGCAGGTGGAGCAACTGCTGTAATGACTGGTTTAAATGCTTATAATAATTCATATACAGCTACATCTGTTGGTCAGCTTTTGGCAACTGGGAATACGGCATTGTTGAGAAAAGCAAATGTGAGTTTAGTGAAACCAGAGGAAGTAAAAGCATTTGAATTAGGGTATCGTTCACAAATAAAAAATGTTAATATTGACATTAACGGATATTATAATGTTTATAACAACTTTATCGGAAACTTAAATGTAGCAGCGCCATATTATGGAAAAGCACAGGATGCACCACAAAACCCTTTGCTGGTTGGTGTATCAGATCTTGGAGCACAATCTGTTTTTGCGCTCTCAAATGGGGATTATAGAGCGTATCAGTTATATACCAATACCAATCTTGAAATCAAATCTCTTGGTGTTGGTATCGGATTATCTAAAAAAGTATTTGGGAATTATGAATTTGGCGTAAGCTATAATTATGCTCAATTTAATTTCGACCAAGCTAAAGACCCTAGTTTTGAAGCAGGTTTTAATACACCAAAACACAAAGTTAAAGCTACCGTTGGTAATGACAAGTTGTTTCCAAATTTCGGGTTTAGTGTAAGCGGAAGATGGAACAGTGAATATTTATGGCAATCTACAATGGTTGATGGAATGATTTCATCAGCAACTGTTGTCGATGCACAAATTAATTACGGTCTTCCAAAACTGAAATCAGTAATTAAACTTGGAGCAGCTAATTTAGGAGGTAAAGAATATACCCAAGTATTAGGAGCAGGTTCAATTGGACATCAATATTTTGTTTCTTGGACAATTAACCCATAGTATTAGTCAATAAAATTTAAAAAAATATAAAGATGATAAAAAATATCAAATGGCTACTATTGGCTTCTTTAAGCTTTGTGGCATGTACTAATAATGATAATTCAACTCCTGTAGTTGTTCCTGTTTCAGCAGGAAGCGCTGTTTTTACTAATTATGTTGCTTTGGGAGATTCATTTGCAGCAGGATATAGTGATGGTGCACTTTTTACAAAAGGACAGCAAGGTTCTTATACAAACATTCTTTCTCAACAATTTGCATTAGCTGGTGGTGGAGCATTTAAAATTCCTTTAATGGCGGATAACATCGGTGGTCTTTTATTAGGAGGAAATGTAATTGCGGGAACAAGATTGTATTTTAACGGAAGTGGACCTGTTGCAGTAAGCGGAACACCAACTACTGAAGTAACAAATCATATTGTAGGGCCTTTTAATAATTTAGGAGTTCCAGGTGCAAAAAGTTTTCATTTAATGGCGCCAGGATACGGAAACGTTGCTGGTGTTGCCACTGGAGCAGCAAATCCTTATTTTGCGAGATTTGCTACTTCGTCAACAACAACAGTACTTGCAGACGCTTTAGCGCAAAGCCCTACGTTTTTCTCTCTTTGGATTGGCGGTAATGATGTTTTGGCGTATGCTACATCTGGTGGCGTTGGCGTAAATCAAACAGGAAATCTAAATCCTGCTACTTATGGAGGAAATGATATTACAGATCCTAATGTTTTTGCAAGTGTTTTTTCTAATTTAGTTTCTAATTTGACTGCTAAAGGAGCTAAAGGAGTTGTTGCAAATTTACCTTATGTTACGGGTCTTCCTTATTTTACAACAGTACCTTATAATCCGATCCCTCTTGACGCACCAACAATTGCTCTTTTAATGAATACTACAAATGGTTATGGAAAATATAATGGTGGTATTCAATATGCTTTGTCGGTTGGTTTACTTTCGACTACTGAAGCAGCAAAAAGAACTATTGCATTTCATCCTGGCAAAGATAATGCTGTAGTTATTGAAGATAGCTATTTGACAAATTTAGCAAGCTATGGAATTCCTTCTTACAGACAAGCTACAAGTGAAGACCTTGTGGTGTTGCCTGCAATGTCTTTTATAGGAACAACAGTTGGAGGAAATCCTTTATATATAAATGGAGTTTCAGTTCCATTAGCGGATAAATGGGTGTTGTCTAAAGACGAAATAGCGGAAGTAAAAGTTGCTACTGATGCGTATAATGTTACAATAAAAGCAGTTGCTGATTCTAAAGGTTTGGCATTTGTAGACACAAAATCAATAATGGCTCAGTTATCTTCCACAGGAATTGTTAGTAATGATTTTACCTTAACTTCAACCTATGTAACAGGTGGTGCTTTTTCTCTTGACGGCGTTCATCCGAGTCCAAGAGGATATGCTTTGATAGCAAATGCTTTTAGTACTGCTATTAATGCTACTTATACTTCGACTTTGCCAATGGTTAATCTAGGGTTATACCCAATTTTATATCCATACACAATCCAATAAAAGTAAAAAATAATTAAACTAAAACCATCACATAACGTGATGGTTTTTTTGTTTTTATGCCGCTTTCTTTAGTTTTTCACTTGTTTGCAAACAATTCGTCAAGATTAAGCTAATTATTTTAAAAAAAGTATTGATTTTTATGTTTTAAAAATTTACCTTTGCGCACTGAAAACGCATTCAGTTGAATATTTCAACAGATTGTAATTCATAAACCAGATTAGCTATTTAATAAACACATAAGTAATGTCAAAAGTAATAGGAAAAGTTGCGCAAATTATCGGTCCAGTAGTAGACGTTGTTTTCAACGGAAAAGATGTTGAACTTCCAAAAATTTATGATTCGTTAGAAATCACAAAAAAAGATGGTACTTTATTAGTACTTGAAGTACAATCTCACATTGGTGAAAACACTGTTCGTACAATCTCAATGGACTCAACAGATGGTTTGAGCAGAGGTTATGAAGTAGTTGGAACTGGAAACCCAATTAAAATGCCAATTGGAGCAGATGTTTACGGACGTCTTTTCAATGTAATTGGTGATGCAATTGATGGTTTAGGAAATTTACCTAAAGATGGTGACAATGGAATGTCAATTCACCGTCAAGCACCAAGATTTGAAGATTTATCAACTTCTTCTGAAGTTTTATTCACAGGAATCAAAGTAATCGATTTAATTGAGCCTTACTCAAAAGGAGGGAAAATTGGATTGTTCGGTGGTGCTGGTGTTGGTAAAACAGTATTGATTCAGGAATTGATCAACAATATAGCAAAAGGTCACGGTGGACTTTCAGTATTCGCAGGAGTAGGAGAAAGAACACGTGAAGGGAATGACTTACTTCGTGAGATGTTAGAGTCAGGAATTATAAAATACGGAGACGAATTCATGCACTCTATGGAAAATGGAGGATGGGATTTATCTAAAGTAGATATGCCAGGAATGAGAGAGTCTAAAGCTACTTTCGTTTTCGGTCAAATGAATGAGCCTCCTGGAGCTCGTGCTCGTGTAGCACTTTCAGGATTATCTATTGCAGAATATTTCCGTGATGGTGCAGGTTCAGATCAAGGAAAAGACGTTCTTTTCTTTGTTGATAATATCTTCCGTTTTACACAAGCAGGTTCTGAGGTTTCGGCACTTTTAGGTCGTATGCCATCTGCGGTAGGATACCAACCAACATTAGCTACAGAAATGGGAGCGATGCAAGAACGTATCACATCTACAAACAAAGGTTCTATTACATCTGTACAAGCGGTTTACGTTCCTGCGGATGATTTAACAGATCCAGCTCCAGCAACAACATTTGCTCACCTTGATGCAACTACAGTATTGTCTCGTAAAATTGCTGAGTTAGGAATTTATCCAGCGGTAGATCCACTAGATTCTACTTCTAGAATCTTGACTCCACAAATTATTGGAGCTGAGCATTATGACTGTGCTCAAAGAGTAAAAGAAATTCTTCAAAAATACAAACAATTGCAAGATATTATCGCGATTCTTGGTATGGAAGAACTTTCTGAAGATGATAAATTGGCGGTTTCAAGAGCTAGACGTGTTCAACGTTTCTTGTCTCAACCATTTCACGTTGCAGAGCAATTTACAGGATTAAAAGGAGTTTTAGTTGACATTAAAGATACCATCAAAGGATTTAATATGATCATTGACGGTGAATTAGATCACTTGCCAGAAGCAGCTTTCAACCTTAAAGGAACTATTGAAGATGCTATCGAAGCAGGAGAAAAAATGTTGGCAGAAGCCTAAAAATATAATTATGAATTGTGAATTATGAATTATGAATTGAGCTGTGCTCACATAATTTATAATTCATAATTTATAATTCATAACTCAAAAATTATGATTTTAGAAATAGTATCACCAGAAGCAAAATTATTTTCAGGAGAAATTACCTCTGTATCTCTTCCGGGAGTTGACGGTCATTTTCAAATTTTGAATAACCACGCACCGATAGTTTCATTGCTTCAAAAAGGGAATGTAAAAATCACAGCAGCAAGTTTTAAGTTTAGCAAAGAGTCCGAAGATTTATTTACGAAAGTAAATGATCAGAATTATACAATTGCTATTAATTCTGGAACTATCGAAATGAAAGACAATAAAGTAATTGTTTTAGCCGACTAAGACAATTCAATCAAAACTAAAAGTCATACAGCAATGTATGACTTTTTTATTTTATAACTATATCATACGCCTGCTTCAGTTTCTTTACTATAATTTCTATTTCTTCGTTATTTAAATGACCAAAACCCATGCGGATAGCACAAGTATCCTTGTCTTGATACAGAATGGTTTTGGGCAAAAACAAATCGTAGTTTAGTGCATGTTCTGAAAGTTGAACTAAGGAGATCATTGTATTAAATTGTAACCAAATTGCCAAACCACCTGTTGGTTTTTTAAAGCGGATAGTATCTTTAAAATTTTCTTCAAGACATTGGCATATTAAATCGCGTCTTTGCTTATAGACTAATATGTTTTTTTTGAGTAATCGATGAATTTCGCCTTCATGAATCAATTCGGATAGCATTTGTTCTTGGATCAAATCGCCTTGACGATCTAGTATTTGCAAATAGTTCTTTGCTTCTGCAATTAAATTTTCTGGAGCTACTACAAACCCCGTTTGAAAACTTGGAAATAATGATTGTCCAATTTTCCCCAAATAAATTACCATTCCATTTACATCTGAACTGGCCATGGGTAGTTTAGCTAAGCCGTCAAATTGAAAATCATAATCATAATCATCTTCTATAATAGCAAACTGGTATTCTTTTGCAAGCAGTAATAGTTTTAAACGACGTTCTGCTGTTAATGTATTAGTTGTTGGATAATCACGATTGGAACATAGATAAACACAGCGAATAGCACCTTTCACAAAATGTGTTTTAATATAATCTACATTTAAACCTTGTTCGTCAATAGGGATAGTTTTGATAGTAGCACCCGATTGTTGAAAAATCATGTTGGCAGCATAATTACTTAAATCTCCAACCAAAACTATATCTTTTTGTCGTATTAAAAGTTGCGCTATGATGTACAAACTCATTTCGGTGCTTCTCGTACTGATTACGTTTTTAGGTTCAATGTGAAGGCCCCTAGTAGCGTTTAAATAATTACACAGTTGGTTTTCAAAGACAGAATACCTAGTTTTTTTATTTTGATTCCATTTAGATATCAAAGATTTACGTTTCATAGAAGCGCCATACCATTTCGAAAATTCATGAATAGGATGTAGCCTCAAATCGGGTTGCCCATCATTTAGTTCGTATTTTACTTCTGAAAATTCTTGCGTTGATGATAAATGGAAAGAGGTTTGAAACGGAAATCCGGTTGTTTCTGCAAAATTATAAGCGTCTCCTATTTGGTTGGAACCCGCTTTTATTGTTGCTGTTTTCTGTTCGGGAACTAATACAAAAGTGCCTTTATTAGCAATTATTTCAACCCAACCTTGCGAAGCTAACTCATCATATACCGCTATGGCTGTGTTTCGGTGTACCTTTATTAATTGACTAAAGACTCTGGTTCCGGGCAATAAAGTTCCTACTGCCAAATAATTACGCTGAATAGCATTGATAATTTGTTGGGAAATTTGAATGTACACTGGGCTGGCACTTGATTTATCAAAGTGGATAAGTTTTTTTAACAACGTATTTACCGGACTATCTATCATTTTAAAACTGGACTAGTTTAATAGTCCGGAAAGTTAGTACTTTTGCAGCGTTTTAAAATAATCTAATACCTAATAAATGAAAAATAAATTCTTTTTAGCCTCCTTTTTTATCGGTTCTTTGATAGTAAACGCACAGGTAAACAAACAAAAAACAGATACACTTAATGAAGTTATTGTCAGCTCTTCACGAATTGATTTGCCTTTCAATAAAAATTCCAGAACGATTCAGTTGATTACTGCAGACGATATAAAAAAATCGGGAGTGTCAAATGTTGCCGATGCTTTACAGCAAATTGCTGGCATCGATATTCGTCGTCGTGGGACTAGCGGTATGCAAGCTGATTTATATATTCGTGGCGGAAGTTTTGATGAAACACTGTTGCTAATAGACGGGATTAAAGTAGACGATGCCCAAACCGGACATCACACGATGAACTTAGCTTTGCCAATTGAAGTTATTAAGCGAATTGAAATTATAAAAGGGCCAGCTGCTCGTGTATTTGGTCAAAATGCTTTTACAGGTGCTATAAATATTGTTACAAAAGATACGCTAGATAATGGTGTTTCTTTGGATCTAAAAGCAGGTTCTTTTGGTCAAGTTAGTGCGGCAGTTACTGCAGGAGTCAATTTGGATGATAGCAGTCATATAATCCATTTTTCGAAAAACGCATCGAATGGGTATCGCTTTAATACCGATTTCGACAATACTAATTTTGTTTTAAAAAGCACTTTCGATAAAAAAGAATTACCAATTGAAATGTTGGTTTCGCTTTCGGAAAGAAACTTTGGAGCAAATGGTTTTTATGCTACGCCAGCAGCGATTAATCAATATGAGAAAACAAAAGCGAGTTTAATTGGTTTTTCTACAACTATCAAAAAAGGTAATTTTACTTGGAAACCAAAAGTGTATTGGAGACATAACGAAGATGAATATATATACGTTAGAAGCAATCCGTCTATTTACAGAAATTTGCATATTTCAAATAAATTTGCAGCCGAATTAAACGGTTCTTATTCATCAAATATTGGAGTTACAGGATTTGGAATTGAAACAGCAAAAGTGTTTCTTTCTAGTAATAATCTTGGAGCTAATAATCGTTTCTTAACTACTATGTTTTTAGAGCATCGTTTGGAATTGTTCAATAACAAGTTAGATATAACTCCTGGAGTTGCTGTGACTTATTTCTCTGACTTCAAATTCTTTGCTTTTCCTGGGATTGATATTGGCTATCAATTGCTTGATAACGTTAGAGTTTATGGTAATGTAGGGTACACCTATAGAATTCCAACGTACACCGATATGTATTATAAATCACCAACAACTATTGGAAATTCTAATTTAGAACCCGAGAAGGCGTTTGCCCAAGAATTAGGTTTAAAATGGAATGTTTCCAATTTTGATTTATCAGTTGCGGCATTCAATCGTAACTCGAATCATTTGATTGATTATGTGAAAATGCTAAGTACAGATCCGTGGCAAGCTCAAAATATTCAAGATGTTACAACTAAAGGTTTCGAAACACAATTACTTTATAAATTTAGGGTTAATTCGTTTAATCAGAAGTTACAAATGGGTTATTCCTTTATAAAGGATGATGTAAAACAAAGTGCTTTTAATTTCTCACAGTATTCTTTAAATTCGATGAAGCATCAGTTTGTGGGAAGTTATACTATGCAATTCTTGAGAAATTTTAACAATACTATTTCGTATCGTTACGCCGAAAGAACTACTGGAGGTTCGTATTCGGTTGTAGATTTTGGTACTTCTTATAACTTGAAAGCTTTCGAGATCTCTTTATTTGCTAACAATATTTTCAATACGGCGTATACCGAAACAAATTTAGTTCCTATGCCAAAAGGGAATTTGATGTTCGGATTACGATATAATTTTAAATAGAAAATTACAATCAAAATGGAAAGTCCCGCGTATTGCGGGACTTTTTTTATACTTTCGGTTTATGAAAGATATTTCAAATAATTTAATCGATTTTGCCTCCAATGATTATCTTGGGTTTTCTAAAAGCAAGACTATTTTAGATGAAAAGCAACAGTATTTTGTTCAAAATGGAAGTGTTGTTTATGAAACATTACTCGAAAATCATATTGCTAAATTCCATCAAACAGAAAATGCTTGGATCTTTAATTCTGCTAAAGACGCCTTACTTCGCTTTTTTGGTTCAATTCCTCAAAAAGACGATTTGATTTTGTATGATGAATTGTGCCACACTCCCATTCGTGATGCTATTCAACTTTCTAATGCTAAATCCCATAAATTTCAACATAATGATTTTGAAGATTTAGAAAGATTAATTGAAAACTTAAGACCTAAGTCCCAAAACCCAAAACGCATTTTCATTGTTACCGAAAGTGTTTTTTCTATGGATGGTGATATGCCAAATCTCGAAGAATTGACGCAACTTTCAAGAAAATATAATTGCTATTTGGTAATTGATGAATCGCAATCGGTTGGTGTTTTCGGCGAAAAGGGTCAAGGTTTGGTTCAAAATTTGCAATTGCAGGATAAAGTTTTTGCTCGAATAATTTCTTTTGGTAACGCTTTGAGTTGCGATGGAGCTGCGATTATTAGTTCCAAAGAATTTAAAAGGCATTTAGTTAATTTTGATTCAAGTTTTATTAATAAATTCGGAATTTCGCAAAATTCTCTTGCCAAGATTTTAGTTACGTACAAGTATTTGGAATCCGAAAAACAAACTATCGAACGACTTCGCGAAAACATTGTTCATTTTAATCAAGAAGTAAATTTATTGGGCTTAAAACCTATGTTTGTCCGAAGTAAATCAGCCATTCAGTCGGCGATTATTCCCGGAAACCAAAACATAAAAGTTATAGCGGATCAATTTCAAGAAAAAGGTTTTGATGTAAAAGCTGTTTTTTCGCCCGAAGTTCCTGAAGGTCAAGAAAGGTTGCGTTTTTGTATTCATAGTTTCAATACAAAAGAAGAAATCTCTCAATTATTGGGTTTGTTGAGTACGTTTGTTTTTGGATAAACAGTTTAAATAAATTTAAATCTTTTGTATTTGTCTGATTATCGTTCTAATTCTTTTGCTTTTTCGAAAACCAAGTTACTTTCAAAACCGCGGCGAAGCATATAATCGCAAAACTTTTTTTTCTTTTTCAACACGTCTGATTCTCGGATTGTTTCCCAATGCCTTTCGGCCAAAGTATGAAAAGTCTCCGCATATTCTTCGGGAGTAATTTCTTTAAGAGCTGTATTGATAAGATTTTGAGAGATTTTTTTGAACTTCAACTCGTTGATAATCCTAATTTTTCCCCAATGTTTAATACGGTGTTTTCCTCTGGCAAAACTACAGGCAAAGCGCTCTTCATTCAAAAAATTGGATGAAATAAGATGCACCATGATTTCGTCTATTTCGTCTAAATCCATTTTCATGCTGCGCAATTTGGTAACCACTTCTTCATGGCAGCGCTCTTGATAGGAACAATAAAATTCTATCTTTTGTATGGCTTCTTTTACGGAAAAAACATCTTTCATGAAGTAATTATTATTTGAAACGCTTCGGTTTTTCTGGTTCAAATTTCGGATTTTTAATTGGACTTTCAAATACAGAACTTTAGATCTTGAGGAAGAGTATTTTATTGAAGAAATTTGTAGTTTGTCAATATGATTTATTTGCGAATTTGCTATGTTCCTAATTTATCATTTTCTATGATGTTATTTTTTTTAATTTAGAAAATAGTTTCAAGAAAACAGAATTATATCAATCAGGTTTTATATTGTATGTTGAACAAGTTGGTACGTAAGCTACTATACAATTAATAGATTTTCTATATGAATTTATTGTTGTTATTGATTCAGACGCTTTATTAGTTGAAAATGGGCAACATAATACTAGTAACAATAGTATCGGACTTACATTTTATGGATCAGTTGTTTTTACTGGAAATGTGTCCGCTGGTAAAGGTTCAACTATTGTTGATGCCAAAATAATTGATTATGATTTTTGTTTATGACTTGCTTGAAAGAGAAATTCAAAAAAAGAAATGTGAATTCTAATGAATTGTCTATTGCTAATTTAGTTTTGAGCCATCCAACTTTGGTGGTGAAAATAAGTTTACAAAACGGCGAAACAACAACCTATAAAATTATGTTCTAATTAAATAGATACGTTTAAAAGATAAATAAATCCCTGCTCATTGTAATAAAAAAACAATACTTTATGATAGAAATAACCTATAAAAACAAATATTAATGTATTTAAACGGATAAATGTGTTATTTTATCGATTTTATTTTTTTATATTTGTTATTCTTTTGATAACAATTGGTTGTATGATTCAAGTAGTCATTTTTAAAAATTAGTAGTGCAATTATTATGTGTTTATAAAAGATAATTTTAGGATTCTTTTTTTTTATAAAATGTTTGCTTAACCAGTTTATAGAGATGTAAGCTGTTGTTTTTTAAAGGTTTCGGATGAATTTATTGAAAATAAATCCTGTTTTTGGCAATATGCTGTTTTTTTGTAAAAAGGCTTGTGTTTTTGCTCCTAAAAAAAAGGTTGTATAACGAGTTTATGTGCAGTTGAACGGAAATATTTTTAACACTCTTAAACACACTCTATTTTTGTACTTGAAAATTAGTTTTGGTAGTAAGAAAAAGGGTTAAAAACCAGAACGTTATAATAAAAAAATAGACAAGTCTAAAAGACTAAAAAAATAAGTTTTGAATAAGAACCCCACTTTTTTTATTCGAAACAACTAATTAAAAAATAGAATGTTATGAAACAATCTTACTTAAATTCAGAAAGAAATACTACAGTATCACTAAAGCCATCAAAAGCAATTAGTTCGTTGTTGATGGTTTTGTTCGTTTGTTTGTTTGGGAATGTTATCAATGCGAATGTAACAATTACAAAACCAAATTTATTAATTCCTGTTTGCTCGAGTTTCCCCTCAACCTATTATGGTTTAGGAGATATTGCCATTAATGAAGGTAGTAGGACGGACTTCTCTAGTGGTAATAATAAAACATTAATATTAACCGCACCTTCAAATTTTGTTTTTAATACCACTTCTGGTGTTGGGTCAGTTACATATACCACAGCCAGGGATATAACTGCTGCTAGTATAATTATTACAGCAACTACTATTACTATTACTTATAGTGTTGGAGGAACATCTAACACAGATAAATTAACTATCACTGGAGTACAGGTTCAAGCAATAAATTCTGCTTCTACCGGAGATATAACTAGAACTGGAGGAACAGGAACAATAAGTAATTTAGTCTCAGGTACAACTATGACCAACACATTGACATCAACCTTATCGTCTTTGCCCACTGCAACTGCTGGAGGAACTCAAACTATTTGTCAAAATGGTACAGCAACAGTTAGCGGTGCTTCTTCATCAAACGGTACAATAGCTTGGACTGAAAATGGTGCTGGTTCAATTACTTCAGGCTCAACTACACTAACGCCAGTCTATACTCCAGCCGCAGGTGATGCTGGAAATACTGTTACTTTGACAATGACAGTTTCTAATAGTCCTTGTGCAGTAGCTACTGCGACATACTCTGTGATAGTAAATCCTTTACCAACAACTCCAACATCAGTTACGCCAAGTGCTACAACAATTTGTAGCGGTTCAAGTATAGATTTGAATGCAACATCTGCTGGGAACACAATTTATTGGTACACCTTAGCTACAGGAGGTACTTTAATTGGTACTTCGGCAAGTGGAGCTAATTTTACAGTTGTTCCTTCAGCATCAACAAA
>CANBWX010000086.1 GCA_947373225.1 Flavobacteriaceae bacterium
AATATGATTCCGAATGCTACTCGAAATAAAATTCAAAATGCGGCAACTGCCGGCGATATTTATGTGAATGATCTTCCCGTAAAATCGAATTATAAAGTAAAACCGCTTGATGTGGTGCGCATTATGTTGTCGCATCCGCCGTTCGAAAATAGAGTAGATCCAGAAGATATTCCGCTTGATATTGTTTACGAAGATGCGGCGTTATTGCTGGTTAATAAACCTCCAGGATTTGTTGTTCATCCTGGTCACGGTAATTACACAGGGACTTTGGTGAATGCTTTGGCGTTTCATTTTGAGAATTTGCCAATGAATAGCAGCGAACGACCAGGACTGGTTCACCGAATTGATAAAGATACTTCGGGGCTTTTGGTAATTGCAAAAACCGAGGCGGCGATGACGCATCTGGCTAAGCAATTTGAAGCCAAAACTTCCGAAAGAGAATACATCGCCCTAGTTTGGGGAAATGTTATTGCCGACCAAGGAACGATTGAAGGCAATATTGCACGTCACGTAAAAGACCGTATGCAAATGGCGGTTTTTGCCGATCCTGAAATTGGGAAACCAGCCGTGACGCACTACAAAGTGCTGGAACGTTTTGGTTATGTGACTTTGGTTTCTTGTGTTCTTGAAACGGGTCGTACGCACCAAATTCGGGTGCACATGAAACACATAGGTCATCCTATTTTTAACGACGAGCGTTATGGTGGTAATTTGATTTTAAAAGGAACGACGTTTACCAAATACAAACAGTTTATAGACAATTGTTTTAAGGCATTGCCAAGACAGGCTTTGCACGCCAAAACACTTGGTTTTATTCATCCTACAACGGGTGAAATGATGCGTTTTGATACCGAATTGCCACAAGATTTTCAGGATTGTATCGAAAAATGGCGAGGGTATTCGAAAACAAATATGGTGGATGACGAGTCGTAAAGATTAGGACGCGGCGGATGACGCTGATTTGGAAAGATAAAAACGGATTTTTATTCTTTTTAAGATAACAAAAAAGCCTCAATTGAGGCTTTTTTTGTGGGTTTTTAAATTAAGATTACAATTCCTTCTCAAAACAAACACTATTTTCAATTCCTTCATACTTCCCGAAATTTGGAACTATTTTGTAGTGATTTTTTTTATAAAGAGCGATGGCTTCGGGTTGGTTTTTGCCAGTTTCCAAAACGCATTTTCTGTATCCAAGTTCCACGCACCAAATTTCTAATTCGGTTAGGATTTTAGAAGCAATTCCTTGTCCACGTTGGTGAGGCGCAACAAACATTCGTTTTACTTCCATGCTGTCTTTCGAATATTCTCTTATTGCGCCACAAGCTATGGCTTCGTCTTTGTTATAAGCAACAATAACAGTTTTTAAGGAATCGGTTTTATTTAATTTGGCGTAAAATAAATGTTCTTCGCCGTCGCATACCTGTAAATATAAATCTAATAATTGTACTAGTTTTTTGAAATTATCATCATCAGAATTGGTTCTTTTTAGAGTAATCATAATTGGTAATTATTAGTTTTAAACTGTTTTTATTTTTCCAATCGAGCCCGTTTCTGCTGGGATTAATTCGAAAATAGAAGTTGGTTTTAGTGAAGGTTCTATCCGGTGCGAAACATAAATAATCGTCATATTTGTTTCTTGAATTAAAATATTGATAAGGTCAATTACCAAAGCCGTATTTGTATCATCGAGACCTTCTAAAGGTTCGTCTAAAATGATTAACGGCGGATGTTTTAGAACCGCACGAATAATTAGCGCCACTCTTTGCAGCCCCAAGGATAATTTATTAAAACTCTTGTTTTTTAAGTGACTGATATGAATCACAGAAAGCCATTGGTCTACAATATTAATGTGCAATTGTGTGGGTTGCGTGTATAATCCGATCGAATCGAAAAATCCGGAGAGAATCATTTGTTCCATAGTTTGATTCCTTTTGAACAACTGCGTCATCGAAGTTGAGAAAACCCCAATGTTTTTTTTGATGTCCCAAACGCTTTCGCCGCTTCCTTTTTTTCTTCCAAAAAGATAGAGTTCTTGTCCAAATCCTTTTGGATTTTCTCCTGTAATCATGGATAAAAGAGTACTTTTTCCAGCGCCATTCGGACCAATAAGTTGCCAAAATTCGCCTTGTTTAATCGTCCAAAAAATGGAGTCCACAATTTTTCGTTCTTGATAACTTACCGAAACACCATCCATTTTTACGAGAATATTTTCATTGCAATCAAACGCAACGAGCGGTTTCGGAATTTCAGTTGTTCGTACTTTTTTAGCATTAGCGGAATTAATTTCAATTGGTTTTACATCAAAAGAATTATCGTTTATTTGCCCGCTGTTTTCTATAAAAGGAAGTAAATCTTCGCTGCGGTTTACTAATTGTATAAAAGATAAAGAAGGCGATAATTTTTCTAATTGATGAAGCAAAATTTTTCGAGAATCTTGGTCTAAATGATCGAAAGGATTATCTAAAATGATGTAATCCGGTTTTTGATTCAGGCAATAATTTAGAAATTCTTTTTTCTGTTCGCCCGCCGAGAAAGTTCGTAATTTCCTATTTTTTCCAGCAGCGGTAGCTTCGCAAATATCGTATTGATCTTCTTTTTCTATAAATTGTTGAATGGTACTGTCCGAAAAAAGTATGCCTTTTAGGTTGTTAAATACAACCAATTCTCCAGTATTATTTTCGGAAAGCAAGGTTTCGACGAACTGATTTTTATCGACAAGATCGGATAAAAGGATATTCCAATGGGTCTTATTGTTCATTATTGAATAGATTAATTTGGCTGCTAAAACACATATTTTTTTCATTTTCTTTTGCCACAGATTCAAAAGATTAAAAGGATTTCTATGTTCGGATAATTAAAGAAATCCTTTTAATCTTTTGAATCTGTGGCTTTAGAAATGTCTATTTTAGATCAAGCCATTAATTTTAATTTATTTTAAGTTGCATCAGCAAATCAGTTTGTACGTCATCTCCCAATACAAAAATATGTTGGTCAAATTCGACAAAACCATTTTTCGAGTAAAACTGAATTGCGCGATCATTTTCTTCCCAAACGCCTAACCAAACCGAATTTACCGCCATTTCTTTTGCTATTTTTATAGTTTCGTCAAGCAATAATTGACCAATTCTTTTCCCGTGAAAAGCTTGTAAAACATAAATTCTTTGAATTTCTAGATTGTTTCCTTCTTGTTTTTCGGTTTGAGCTTCGCCAAAGTTCAATTTCATATAGCCAATAATCTCCTTTTCTAATGAAGCAATATAAAACACCGATTCAGGATTGTTGATTTCTGAAGTTATTTTTTCTGGATTTAAATTTTCCTGAATATAATTCGCCATATTTTCAGCAGAATTCACTTCCGAAAAAGTCTCTCTGAAAGTTTTGGTGCTGATTTTTTGGATAATTTCTAGGTCAGCAATAGTTGCTTTATTGATTTCGATTTTGGACATAAAAAAGAATTGTTTGGTTTCGAATCCAAAAATACTACAAATAAAAGGGTTGGCAATTTTCATTTTCGGTTTTTCAATTTGTACTTTTGAAAATTACAATAAACATAAACTGTTGATTATGATTATTGGAATTTATGAAAATTTAAAATGAAACGCATAGAAAAATAGAAAAAAGAATAATATAGACCAATTCTTGGTTTTCGCATAGCTATGGTTTACTATCTATAAATGAAATGCCTTAATAAAATCAATAAAAGCTATGTTTCTATGCGTTTAAAATATATATAAATTGAATTATCCTAAACGGGTTAAACAGAATAAATAATTTATGAAAATAGTCATTTCGCCAGCTAAATCGTTGAATTTTGATAAAATATTGCCAACCGCAAACTTCACGGAAGCTTTGTTTTTAAAAGAAGCGCGCCAAGTTCATAAAGCGTTAAAGCAAAAATCACCCAATGAACTTTCAGGCTTAATGGACATTTCGGATAAATTGGCCGACTTGAATTGGCAACGAAACCAAGATTGGAAAATGCCTTTTAACCCCGAAAATGCACGCCCAGCAATTTTTACTTTCGATGGAGATGTTTACACCGGATTAGATGCTTATTCGATTCCTATTGAGAAATTAGAAACCTTACAAGATAGTTTACGAATTTTATCGGGTTTGTACGGAATCCTAAAACCATTGGATTTAATTCAAGCCTACCGATTAGAAATGGGCACTAAATTAGCCATTGGCGAAAGCGATAATTTATATAAGTTTTGGAAAACTACCGTTACAAAAGCCTTAAACAAAGAACTCAAAAAAGGAGAGCTTTTCATCAATTTGGCGAGTAACGAATATTTTTCGGTTATAGATGTCAAAGCCTTAAAAGTTACTGTAATCACTCCAGAATTCAAGGATTATAAAAATGGAAAACTGAAAATAATTAGTTTTTTTGCCAAGAAGGCGAGGGGAATGATGGTGCGTTATATTATCGATACCGATGCCAAAACGATTGATGATTTGAAAGGATTCAATTATGAAGGTTATCAATTTGATGTGAATTTATCAACAGGAAATCACTTGATTTTTACGAGGTAGTAGGTGGCAGGTGGCAGTTTTCAGATTGCAGATGTCAGATAAAAAAAGTTCAGATTTCAGATAAAAAGCAGTTTAAAAATGAAATAAATCATTTTTAAACTGCTTTTTTTTAACCACAAATTAAATTATAGCCCACGGTTTCAACCGTGGGAAACGAATTGGATAGGCCGATAATCATTTTATTTCCAACGGTTGAAACCGTTGGCTATGGGTTTGTAATGTAATAATCAAAAATCTAGTGCATCGCATCTGCTGGATCAATTTTGTTTTTTCCTTGTTTAACCATCAATATAAATGGAATACAAAGCAAAAATAGAATTCCTAAATAAATAAAAATATCCATATAGGTTAAAACTGTACTTTGAACCATGACTTTTAATTCGATTGCTTTATAGGCTTTTGCCAAAGCTTCATTGAAAGTAAACCCTTTAGCCATAAACCCTTGCTGCATTTGTTGAACAGTTTGCTGTACTTTTAAAGATGTTTTGTCAAGATGCCCAATTAAAGTAACACGATGTTGCTGATTGAATATCGCAATAAAAGTAGTGATAATCGCAATCCCGAAAGAACCACCAAGTTGTCGCATCATACCTGTAAAAGCGGCACCTTCGCCAATATGTTTTCCTTTCAGAGTTGATAATGAAAGTGTTGTAATAGGCACAAATAATAAACCCAAACCAATACCTCTTAATATTAAAGGCCAAAACATTTCATCAGCACTTGTGTTTGGTGTGATGATGTTGTGCATCCAAAAAGTGAAAAAGAAAAATATCAAGAATCCTACCGCAACCATATAAGCTTGCGGCACGCCTCGCTGAATCATTTTTCCGATAAAAGGCATCATAATTCCTGTGGTTATAGAAGCTGGAATCAGCAATAAACCAGCATCCAAAGCACTCCATCCTAAGACCGATTGTGTGTAAATAGGTACAATAAAAGTTGAGCCATATAAACCAAATCCCATGATGAAACTCATTATGGTCCCCACTCTTAAATTGGTGTCTTTCAGTACTTTTAAGTTAACAATTGGATGTTTGTAAGTAAGTTCTCTTTTGATGAAAAGGATTAATCCAAAAAGAGAAATCACACTTAAACTCAAAATTAATTTATCGTTAAACCAGTCATCTTGTTGCCCGTGTTCCAAAACAAATTGCAATGAACCGATGAAAGTGGCCAAAAATCCAATTCCCCACCAATCGACTTGATTTGCTTTTAGTTTATCACCATATTTTGGACTTTTTACAAAAATTAGCGTAAGTATTGTCGCCATAATACCAATCGGAATGTTGATATAAAAAATATAAGGCCAAGAAAAATGATCTACAATATAACCTCCCAAAGGCGGGCCAAGTGTAGGGCCTACAATTACTCCCATACCATAAATAGCTTGCGCCATTCCTCTTTTTGCCGCTGGATAACTTTCGGTGATGATGGTTTGTGCGGTTACTAATAATGCTCCACCACCTAGACCTTGAATAAATCGAAAGGCAACGAGTTCCCAAATATTAGTAGCGTTACCACATAAAAAGGAGGCAACGGTAAAAATAATAATAGAAACTGCAAAATAATTCCGACGACCAAATTGCTGCGAAAGCCAACTCGTCATTGGGATTACGATCACGTTTGCAATTGCATAAGCCGTAATTACCCAAGCAATATCCGTAAGAGTCGCTCCAAGGCTTCCTCGCATATTGTTCAAAGCCACGTTTACAATTGTGGTATCCACGATTTCAAGCAAGGCGCATAAAACGGCAGTTACCGTAATAATAACCCTCCTAAAACCATATTCTACTAATTCGTCTTCCACGTTTTACTGTTTTATATTAATTATTTTGTCTTTTTCTGAAATGTAGTGTTAATTCAAATGAACATCAACATTTACATTCATTCCAGGACGAAGTAATTCTATTTTTTTTGCATCGTTCGATGCGTTCAAACTTATTTTAACAGGCAATCTTTGAATCGTTTTTACGAAGTTCCCTGTTGCATTGTCTGGTGGTAACAAAGAGAATATAGAACCTGTTGCTGGCGAAAAAGAAGCAATTTCTCCTTGAAAATCATAATCAGGATACGCGTCAACTTTTATGGTTACTTTTTGTCCAATAACCATTTTGTTTAATTGAGTTTCTTTGAAATTCGCAATTACCCAAGCCGTTGCGTTATTGATGATGTAAAACAACGATTGTCCCGGTTGGATTAATTGTCCCGGTTGAATCTCAATTTTCGAAACCTGTCCGTCAATTGCTGCTGTTATTACGGTATAAGACAAATTCAATTTTGCAGCTTCCAATTGTGCTTTTGCTTTTTTGATATTGGCCGAAGCTACTTCCGCTTGTTTATCCGAAACTTTCGATTTCGCTATAACCACCGATTTTTGAAAAGAACTCGCTTTTTCTTGTTGTTGCAAAATTCGAACCTGATTTTCAGCTTCTTGTTTGGCAGCCAAAGCTTGCTCATATTGTTGTTTTGTAATCGAATGATTTTTGTACAAATTATCATAACGAACATAATCGCTTGCAACTCGGCCCAATCTAATTTTTGCCGATTCGATATTTCCACCTGCTGTACGCACATTCGCATCTGATGCCGAAATACTTGCTATCGAGCTTCCTGTATCTGCTTTTGCAACTTCATAACCACCTTCAGCAGCAATAACTGCAGCATTAGCTTCTTCTATTTTCAATTGAAAATCACGAGTGTCAATAGTAAATAAGGTATCTCCTTTTTTTACAAAAGCATTATCTTTTACATAAACTTTGCTTACATAACCTGATACTTTTGGAATAATTGGGTTCATGTTTTTCTCGATTTGTGCATCATCCGTACCTTCATGAGATAGGGAATGAATGTACTTGAAACTACCATAAGTAATTCCTAAAATTAGTAATACTACAATGATTAGTAGGAATTTTTTATTTGTTTTTTTCTTTTCCATAAGGCGGATTGATTATATTTTTGAAAGATTGAAAGATTGTGATAATTGTCCTGTTGCCGAAAGTAATTCGTAATATTTTTGAATAATATTGGCTTTCGCCAAAGCGGTATTGATTTTAGAACTTAGCTGATCTACGTCGGCTTCTAGTAAATCATTCGTGTCCGAAAGTCCGTTGTCATATTTGTCTTTTACAATTCGGTAATTTTCCGAAGCTTGATCGAAAGCTTCATGATAAACCTGACTTTGTTTTAATGATAAATCATAGTTTTCGATGGCTTGTCGTACTTGAATTCGAATGTTATCGGTAAGGATTTCTTGCGAATTTTGTACTTCAAGTGATTTGCTTTGGGCTACTTTTACTAAAGTTCCATTTTTTAGAATATCGCTCAAATCATACGAAACACCAACACCAAAATTCATTGCATTTTGAACATTTATCAAATTTTTCACGTCTAATGTTGTATAACCACCAATTAGTGTAACCGAAGGATAATAAGCACTTTTAGCAATTTTAACACTCGCTTTACTCGCTTTTTCTTGAAAACGCATGGCGTCTAAATCTTTACGATTTTCGAGTGCTGGTTTTTCATCCGTTGGTATATTATCCATTTTGAAGTTGGTGAAATCACTTTCTCTAACTTCTAATTTTGTTTCGGCAGGTAATTTTAAAAGTGTAACCAAGTAATAATTGACAATGCTCAAATTGTTCGTTGTTTCATCAATCGAAAGCTGTATTTTCGAAACTTGCAATTGCGATTTCAGTAAATCATTTCTTGGAATAATTCCGTTTTTTTCCATTTCACCAAAATCGAAAACACGTTGTTGAGCACGTTTCTGATTTTCTTTTAGGATTTCAAGCGTTTTTTGTGACTTATACAAACTTGCATAATATTCTACAACTCTCATCGCAATTTCTTCCTTCGTTTGCTTGGCTTTCGCAGTTTCAGCCTGATACATATCTTCTGAAACATTGATGTTGTTTTGTATCTTGAAGCCTTGAAAAATAGGAAGGCTAGCATTAATTTGACCCAATACCAAGCGATCTACAAGCGGTGGAGTAGTAGAACTACTGCTGCTGCTGCTACTTGTTTTTAAATCGATTGTTGCTTTCGTCAAATGTTGGTATTGACCAGCTGCTTTCAGATCAGGATATTGGCTGTTTTTTGCAGCCTGTAATTCGTATTTTTTGGTATTTACTCTGGTATTTCCCAAGATAACATCATTGCTTTTGTTCCAAGCCATTTGCACGGCTTCGTCAAGTGTCAAGTTCGTTTTTTCTTGTGCGTCTATAGCTGAAATTCCTATAAAGTAAACCCCAAATAGTAATAATTGACTAATTTTCATATATCAAAAGGGCTTTAATGGTTTGTTGAATGTGCTTTGTCAAATCGTTTTGTATGTAATTGTTATATAATTCTTCTGTTTTTAAATCTAATAATTCTTCAAAAAAAGGCTTGTTCATCTGAAAATGGAAAAAAGTTCCTAAAATCGTTGGCGTTATAAGTGGAACAATTACATCTTTCCGGAATACACCTTTCGCTTGTCCTTCATTAATAATAAGTTCCAATGACCGTAGATTGACTCTTTTTATTTCTGCGAAAGTTTCAAGATGAAACTCATGCTTTTTTGATGATAATTCAAAGTGCAAAATACGATAAATTCCTCTGTTGCAATTAATTCTATTAATATAAAGCTCAATTAGCTTATTGATTTTGGCAACAGGCTCAAGGTTTTCTTCCAATAAAAGCTCCAGTTGCATTTTAAGACCAGAAGTTTTGAATATTATTAAAGATTCCAGTAATTTCTCTTTACTTCCAAAATAATACGAAATCATAGCAATGTTAATCTTTGCCTCTTTCGAAATATCCCGAATTGAAGTTCCATCAAAACCCTTCTCGGCAAATAACGTTTCGGCTACTTCTAGAATTTGAATTTGTTTTTCGTTTAAATCGATTTTCAAAGCTTTCTGTTTTAAAACGTCAAAATTAAACAACTGTTTAAATTAAACAACCGTTTAATTTTTGTTTAACATATTTTTAACATTTGTTGAATTAGTAAAAAATTTCAAAATGCTAAAAATTAGATTCCTATTAAATGATAATGTTGGTACTGAAAATTGTGAATATCTATTTTAATAATGTTATTATTTTTCTCTTCTAGAATCTATCTTTGACATCCTAAAAAAAATAATATGAGTGGAATGTGGTACGAATGCAAAGTAAAATATAGAAAAACTGATGATACTGGAACACAAAAGGTTACAACCGAAGCTTTTTTGGTAGATGCTTTATCGTATACCGAAGCCGAGTCAAGAATCAATGAAGAAATGAAAGCTTATATCAGTGAAGAGTTTAAAATCACGAATATAAAAGTGGCAAATTATGCCGAAATTCATCCTTTCGAAAACACTGATCGTTGGTTTAAATCCCGAGTTTCGTTAATGGCGTATGACGAAGAAAGTGGCAAAGAGCGCAAGTCGAATATGTATTTATTAATACAAGCCAATGATGTAAAAGAAGCTTTTGACAATACCGTCGAAGTGATGAAAGGCACGATGGGCAATTATACCATTCCGGCTATTTCAGAATCTCCAATCATGGATGTTTTTCCGTATTTTTCCGGTGAAGAAGGCGAATTAGAACAAATGGAAATGTTCAATGCGCTTAAAGCTTCCAAACCTGAAAATACGGCTGTAGAAACTGAAGATGCCATGGAATTTGATGCTGAAGTTGTAGCGGAAAGTTATTAATTATAGATTTTGTTTAAATATAAAAGAGGCTTTTTGAGCCTCTTTTTTTTGTGTTTCTATATTGCTAGCGCGAGTGTCTTGCTCGTGCCAATTACAATTTATAGTTTTTTCTTTTTGTTAATGTTCACGAGCGTGACTCTCGCGCTAGCGAGGGGGGTATTACTTTTTTATTTTACAATATTCCTCTTCGGCATCCAAAATCATATCTACTTTATCTCCTAGAAATATTGCTTTATGTAAATCATTACAAATATTACTTTTTTCAATTTCTGAAATTTCAGTTTTCTTTTTAGAAGCTAAAACGGTTACTTCACTATTTTTTAATAATTCTCTGTTGCCACCAAATTGATGTTTTCTAATTCTGGTAAATGCTCTATTTGCTAATGCAAATGCCATAAATGGTTCAATTGTCAATGCTTTGTCAAAGTCTATAATAGCTTCGTCAAATTGCATTTCATTAAGTTTTATTGTTCCTCTTGAAAAGTATGCTTCAGCAAATTCGCTATCTAATTCGATTATTTTGTTACAGTATTTAATTACTGATTTTGAATCTCCATTTTTGCTGCTTTCCCTGCTTTTTAACAATAGTTGGTCGATTTTTTCGCGATTTGGATCAGGTGTTACTTTACCGTTTTTAATAAAAACTTTTTCTATTATTTTTCCATTGGAATAATATCTAATAGCTATATCATATACTTCTCCATTTTTATATTTATTTTGAAGTTTTATTTGCCCATTTGGGTAATATGATTCCCAGACCCCTTCTTCTTTACCATCAACAAATTGACCTTTTTGTTTTAATGAACCGTCTTCATAATATTCTTTATCAAGTCCATTTGGAAAGGAATTAGTATAATAAAGTTCTCTTGATAATAAACCATTTTGATAATACATTTTTCGTAGTCCATCAAGTTTGCCATTTATTAATATTCCTTCACCTTGTTTTTTTCCACTGTAATAATAATCAATAAATTTCCCGTTATAAGCTGAGTCTTTATAAAGCCAAACCTCGTCCTTTCTCTCCATTTGTTTTGAAGATGGAATTTGTTTTATTTCATCTGATCTTTTTTTGTACTCCTTTGTATAAATATAAATAGCACCATCGAATTTTTCAAAGCCTAAACTTTTCAATGTGTCTTTGTTTTTTATCACATTCATTTCTGCAATATCATCATTATTGACTTCGTTTCCTCTTTCAGGGTCTTCTTGTATTGTAATTTTGTCAACAATATAGACTACATTTTCAGATTTATCTTGAGAGAAAGATTTGAAACCTAAAAGAAAAATTACAATTAATATCAGGAAATTATTTTTCATTTTCAATTTTTTTTGAAAGATATTACTTATTCGGACAAGATTACTTCCAAATGTAAAAAATCCCCTCAAACTTTTCGATTAACGAATTTTGAGGGGATTTTATAATTTAGTAATGAAGTAGTTTTATCTAATATTTCCAACAAATTCTCCAATACTTTCAACACCATTATTTGTTAAATTCGTGATGAAGGCACTACCAATAATGGCAC